>DHQK01000156.1 GCA_002411085.1 Marinilabilia sp. UBA5340
AAAGGGTAAACGGGGTTCGGAAGCTGTGTCGTTTTCTGGGGGATGTCAATCGAAAACTGGAAGATAACGGAAGGTTTATTTGTTGTCTGGAGACGACGCAACTCAGGCGTCAGCGCATTTTTTCGTCCTTCCCCTTCCTGATCGGGCGTTTGTATTATTTCTTTGATTATTTATTGAATAGGGTAGCTCCCACCATAAAACCTACTCGTTGGTTGCATCGTTTGTTTGCCAATGAGCACAATCGCCCCATTTCTTATTATGAAATGGTTGGACGCCTTGCGTGTAGTGGATTTGTTGTCGAAACCGATGAGGTGATTAACGGACGTCATTATCTGGTGGCACGCAAAGTGGGGGATCCACCCAAGGGGATGCGGGAGCATTACGGTCTTATTTTGGGATTAAAGAGAATCGGGAAGGATGGCAGGGTATTCAGAGCATTTAAATTCCGAACCATGGTGGCTTTCAGTGAATATGTACAGGAACAGATTTATCGACGGAACAGACTGTGTAAGGGTGGTAAGTTTAATAACGACAAAAGAGTAACCATTCTCGGAGGCTTTATGCGCAGGTACTGGCTCGATGAAATTCCAATGCTCTACAATATTTTTCGCGGAGAAATGAAATTGGTTGGGGTTCGGCCGGTCAGTCCTCAGTACCTCTCGCTTTACGATGAAGAAGTGGTGAAATTAAGAACCTCTGTCAAACCGGGTTTGATACCTCCTTTTTATGTTGATCTGCCCGAGACTCTTGAGGAAATTCAGGACTCTGAGGTACGATATATTCAGCGTTGGCAAAAGGCCCCGTTCAGAACCGATTGTGTCTACTTCTTCAAGGCTGTTTGTAATATTCTTTTCGGAGGTGCCCGGAGTAAATAATCCCAGGGAAAAAGTTTTAAAAGCAGAAATCTGGCAATCAGAAGAGAACCCGAATACCCAGCTAATAAGACACTAGAGGTCAATTTATTATGACCAACCCGATACTCAAAACTCAAAACTCGAAAAAGGTAGATGGGCAACAAAAAGGCATTTGTAAAAGATACTTTTGTTTATGGATTAGGAAAGGGGCTGAAAAAGTTTATTGGCCTCTTTTTGTTGCCATTTTATACGAGGGCTCTAAGTGTCGGTGAGTTTGGACTTCTCGAAACATTGGGGACTGCAGCTGCCCTGTTAGGAGGTTTTTTATCTGTCGGACTGGAATCTGCAGGCGGGTTTTATTATTTCAAATCAGATGATACTCAAAAAGGAGATGTATTATCCACTGCTTTTTTTATCCGTCTGGCTTCTTTTCTTCTTTTAGTGCCGCTGCTTTTTTTTCAGGAAGAGTTGTCGGTGCTCTTATTTGACACTCCCGATCAGGGTATTCTCATCTTTCTGCTTTGTTTGTTGGTTCCGGTCAACCTGCTGATGAGTGAGCAATCTCATTTGTTCCGGTATTTCCGCCAGCCCTGGCGCTACAATTTGATTACTGTCATAAAATCGCTGGGGAACATTGGCCTTGGAATTACCCTGGTCATCTGGTTAAAGCAGGGAGTGGAAGGAGCTATGTGGGCGCGTTTGGGCAGTAGTTTTCTGGTCGTTGTGATTGCCTTTGGATTTTTTAATTTTCGCAAATATTCATTTCGTTTTTCGTGGGCATGGACGCGGCAATTGCTGAAATACGGATTCCCACTGATTTGGGCCGGACTGGCTGCCTGGATCTACAATAGCAGTGATCGTTTCTTTTTGCTGTATTATCGCGATTTGCATGATGTGGGACTGTATTCGATTGGTGCCATTTTTTCGCAGCCGGTTCTGCTTATCAATATGGCTGTTCAGATGAGTTTTGGAGTGTTGTTTTTTCAGTCCTATTATGCAGAAGCTGATGAAGCTAAACCCCGAACCAGAAAGATGGCGATTGATATTTTTGTGCTTTATCTTGCCGGAAGTGTCATTTTGGCTACCGGCTTGTCGGTATTTGCCGATGTGTTGATTCCCTTTGTCGCAACTCCTGATTATGCCGAGGGGGCAATGGTAGTGCCGTTTCTGGTATTCTCTTATATTGCAGCTCAATCCTATCAGACCATGGGACCGGGAATTTCTCTGGCTGAGAAAACCTGGCATTTTGCCTGGATTACCGGAGTTACTGCAGCGCTCAATATTGGACTGAATTTCCTGTTGGTTCCGCGATGGGGTTTTCTGGGTGCCGGGCTGGCCACATTGATCTCTTTTGTGGTCTACTGGCAGATTAAAGTTCAAGTGGCAGCGCGATATTTTCCGGTGTCCTATCCTTTTTTCCGCATATTTCTGTTTTTTATGCTGGGTCTCACCCTCTCTCTGGTTTCCGTTTTCTGGCCCGGCGGTTCGGGATGGATTCTTAAAACCGGGGTGTTTTTGATTGTCCTGTTTACAGCTTTTTTATTTAAATTGCTCAGCTGGAATGAGATGGTTGCCGTTGTTCAAAAACTAAAATCGCACAGCAGATGAGTCCGTTTTTCCTGATATCAATGATGCTGGCCTTGGCCATTGCCGGATTTCTGGTTGTTCGCAGGTGGCCCGATTACATCTTCTGGGTGGTGATTGTGCTTTTGTTTGACCCCACAGGACATCTGACGGTTTATTTTGGGAAGGAAGCTCTGGGAGGGTTTTATTACCGCGATTTTCTCTTTGCGCTGGCTTTTATGCCTTTCTTTTCACCTCGTGTAGACAAGAAAGATATGTTGAGCTTTAGACCATTTCTGATATTACTCGGGGTGCAAATAATTTTTCTTTTGTACCATATTTTTATTTTCGGATATTGGCAACCAGGGCGTGGCTGGGGATATTTGTTGAGGTATGTTCTTATCCGGGAGCGGATGACAGTTTTTGGGTTTTTGTTGATTGTTCCGGTTTTTATGATGGCCCGGCGCAAACTGTCTGTTTTGGTGGATGTATTGGCTATCACATCATTAGTCGTTTATTTGATGTATTTTATTACAGTTGCCACCGGGATTGATCTGATGCCTTTGTGGCAGGCCGAGCGCTACAGGGGATCGGGAATCCTCAGGTATTTGATGTTCAGCTCCGGTCTCTCAGATATGCTCGTGCCACTATCTATCTTCGTGTTGGCCCGAAAAGTTGATTATCGATACAAAAATCTTCTTTATACCGCCACGCTTTTAATGTTGCTTTCTGTTTTATTGTCACTGACCAAGAGCAGTTACATCAATATTGCCGGACTGGTTGTAGCCTCTTTGTTCTTGTATCATCGTTTTTACCGGGCTTCTCTTCAGGGGCTGATGACGATGCTGCTGGGGCCCGGAGTGGTGATGTTGTTGCTTATGTTGATGGTGTTTCCAGCCTATCCTGAAGTTGTCTGGCGTCAGGTGGAAGATCTCTGGTTGTTGCTTTTTGGAGATGCCTACACCAGCGGAGTGGTGGAGGGGCGCCTGGTCAATCAATGGCCCGCGCACCTGGCACTTATTAGTCAACGGCCCTGGTTTGGCACAGGAGCTGGATTCTCAGATTTTTTCTCCATGCGTTTTCATCCCTCCGATTATGAAGTTACCGATCTTCCTGTTACCGGGCATCTGGCTATGTATGGGGTCGTGGGACTTTCAATTTACAGTCTGCTTTATTTTCAGATGTGGCGTTATCTGGTTGTGGTTTTCCGTCAGATAAAAGCGCGGGTTAGTGACATAAATGAGTTGGATGTGGCATTGTTTTTTGTGGTTTTTGCATGGATGATTAAAACCTTTTTGTTTAAGCCCAATTATTTGTTTAATGAATTGACCACCGGCACCCTGTTGATTAATCTTTATGCAGGAATTTTGGTTGCTCTGATTTATCGATTGCGGAATTAGTTTTTATGAGGAGTCCGAAAATAGTCATACAGTTGGTGTTTTATCAGGATATGCATTTTTTGCCCGGCTTGATAAAATCTCTCGAATGTCAGACATTTACTGATTTTTATGTGGTGGCAGTCGACAACGGAGAGGATCAGGCTTCGGCAAGGATGTTTCAGGAATTGTATCCACGGGGAGAGATCCTATATGGAAAAGGTAATATAGGTTTTGCAGGCGGTCATAATCTGTTGCTGAAGAGAACCCTGGAACTGGAAGCTCCTTTCGTGTTGGTGCTCAATTCAGATGTGGAGTTGCACAAAGATTTCCTGAAGCAGCTCTATGCTCATATAGATAAGTTGCCGGGGGTTGATGCCTGCGGACCTTTGATATATGCCGGTGTTGACAGTAAGCGCACCCGTCTGGTGCAGAATTTCAGGCTGTTTATGAATTTCCGGACGGCCCGTAAATGGGCTCCGGATTCAGGCAAAAGGCTTTATTCCTGCAAACAAGTACCCGTATCGGCTGATGTCGACTATCTTTCCGGAGTGGCTATGATTCTGAGAACCGAAATCTTCAGCGAGATGGATTTTTTAGATGAAAATCTGTTCCTCTATGGAGAAGAGCGGGATTTCTTTTTCCGTTTCTCCAAACAGAATCGTTTGGCGATGGTGACCCGAAAGGCTATATGTTGGCATTTTCATGATTGGGACAACCCGGCTCCTGATGGTCTGTGCCGGGAGTACTATTATCTGCGGCGCAATAAAGTGTTGTACTTCCGTAAATTCCAATTAACTTCAGGGCTCATGCATTTCATTGCCAGAGAGCTGCTTCGTATTCCATTGACGCTTGTATGGAGTCTTCGCAAAAAAAATCCCAGCCTTTTCTATTGTTGTTGGCTGGGGATATGGCACGGTTTGAGAGGACAAACCGGACGAAATTTTAAACTTTAAAACTGTGGATCTTTGTCTTCCCTGATTCTGTCATTTATAAATCTTTTTACAAAAAATACCAGCGAAATCAACGAGGCAACCATCATAGTGCTTACTCTCAGCAGGGCCGGGATGTCATTGCGTTCCATTGATCCTTTCAGGGGGAATATAAGACCGATTAAAATCAAAAATGTTAATACCATGACTGTATTGGAAATTCCTTTGCGATAATTTCGAACCCCTTTGTTGAGTACAAGTATGAAAGCCCCGAAAATGACAGGTATTAATGCAGTGGGCGATGGGGATTCGGGCCACAGGTGGGACCAAATGCCCAAAATCATTAAAAGAATTCCATGAATCATGCTGATGATGTGTAATTTCATAGCTTTTTATTTTGGTTAATACCGATGTGACAATTTAATTATTATTTTATTTCCTGCCAATTGTAAAGGTCTGAGGTTATTGTTTTGTTCGAAACCTGGAGCTGATTGTGAGTATTAAAATACATGACATTTGTCACTTTTAAATTATTTACTAACTTTATTATCAGAAAAAAACGGGCACAACACTGTTACGGGAAATAATGAGTGTAGTGTTCTTTTTTGGAGGGTGACAACCTGGGTGTTGTTGCCCTCTTTTTTCTTTTATTTTTGTAGTCGGAAAAATGAACCGTCATGGAAGTTGCCATTATAGGAGGAGGAGCCGCAGGTTTTTTTGCTGCAATAGCTGTTAAGGAAAAACACCCGGGAGCCCACGTTGTTATTTATGAAAAGTCACCGAAAGTTCTGTCAAAAGTAAAAATTTCGGGAGGAGGACGGTGTAATGTGACCAATGCCGTATCTCATATTTCAGAATTGATAAAGGCATACCCGCGTGGAGGAAACAGCCTAAAGAAGCTTTTTCACAGATTTAGCAACAGAGATACCATGCAGTGGTTTGAGTCGCGCGGTGTGCCTTTGGTGACACATGAGGATGGTTGTGTTTTTCCGGCTGCTCAGGATTCCCGCATGATTATCAATTGTTTTCTGAATGAAGTCCGGCGACTGGGGGTTGAGATTCAAACCTCCTCTGGAATATCAGAGCTTGTTTCGAAAAATATAAAATGGAAGCTGGTTTTTCAGCAGAAGGACAGAGAGTCCCTTGAATACGATAAAGTGATTGTGACTACAGGAGGTTGTGCCCGGTTAGAAGGGTTTGACTGGCTAAGAAAAACAGGGCATCGGATTGAGCCGCCCATGCCCTCTCTTTTTACATTCAACATGCCGGATACACCTGTTACCCGCCTCATGGGGGTGGTGGTTGAAGATGTTGAAATAAGTTTAGAGCGAAGTCGACTTTCATCGTCAGGAGCAGTGTTGATTACTCACTGGGGAATGAGCGGCCCGGCTGTTCTAAAACTCTCTTCTTTTGCTGCCAGAGAGCTAAATAAACGCAATTATGAGTTTAATATTTATGTGAACTGGTTGGGCCGGATCTCCCGCGACGAGGCATTCTTCCTGTTGGAGGAGGTGGCGGTTAAACATTCAAAAAAAATGATTGGGAATTACCGGCCTTTTGCATTACCCGAGAGATTGTGGATTTTTTTGATTGAGAAATGCGGTTTTCCGGGTAATAAAAAATGGGCAGAAATAGGCAAAAAAGGCCTGAACAGACTTCTGGAAACATTGGTTCATGACTGCTATCCGGTGACTGGAAAATCCACGTTCAGGGATGAATTTGTAACCTGTGGCGGCATCAACCTCAAAGATGTGGATATGAAAACCATGCAAAGCAAAGTGGCTCCAAATCTTTATTTTGCAGGTGAAGTGCTGGATGTTGATGCCATCACAGGTGGATTTAACTTACAGGCAGCCTGGACAACCGGTTTTATTGCCGGGCAGTTGGGGTGATGTATTCCTTATTTTACTGAATAGACCCCTTTCTCTCCTTTGGAGATAGCTTCTTCAATAGCAGAAAGCTCAGCCAGAGCTTCTTCTTTTGTGCGATATTCACCAACTACAATCTGGTTGCTCTGAAAGAATGAGGAATTGGCAAATTGCCCAATGAGTACTGCTTTATTTTTACTAGCTATATTTCTCTGAAAGCTAATACGAATGACATTTATCAATTGTTTCTTGCACTGGGTTCTGATCCACATTTTAATTAGTTTTTTAGGTTTCGGATTTTATTAGATTTTAGAAAATTTCCCGAATGGGCAAATACAGATCCGGGAAATTTGTAAAGCTTATTAATAGAGAATAACCATTTCCCCATTAATGATGAAACAGACGGACTCCAATATTGATGAAAGTGATGCCGTGCTCTTTTGCTGTGTCCATGATTTCCTGATCACGGATGGATCCGATTGGGGATGCAATATATTTAACGCCATATTTGGCAGCCAGTTCGATGTTGTCCTTCTGTGGAAAGAAGCCATCAGAGATGAGACACGATCCATCCAGTTCGTTTAGTATCACCTTGTCGCCAAATTGGACTTCCCGTTGCTGTTCAATCAGCTGATCCAGTTCGGTACGCTTTAGTCCTTCATGTTTTTCCAGGAAACTGTAATCCAGCTTCATTTTCTGATACCAGGTGTTGGCTTTGTTGAGGGCAAGTCCGCTGCAAAGAATTCTGGATTGCTGTCCGGATCCGATGCCAATTACCTGTCCGTTGTTGACCACACAAATGGAGTTGGATTGGGTATATTTAAGTGTCAGGATGCCCAGTTTAATGTCCGATGCAATTTGATCAGTGATGGGGCCTGATTCTGTGCGGATATCCATTAGCAAATCATCGGTGACCTTGAGTTGATTGCGTTTCTGACGGATGGTGATGCCGAAAACTTCTCTCGACTCCATGTCTCCGGGTTCGTAATCTTTTGAGATGCTGAATATTACATACCCTCCTTTTTTCTTGGATTTTAGTATTTCCAGTGCTTCAGGAGTGTATTCAGGAGCAATCACACCATCCGAGACTTCTGATTTTATCATTTTGGCAGTGGCCGTATCTACAGTCTCGCTTAACGCGATAAAATCTCCAAACGAGGCCAGTCTGTCTGCTCCCCGGGCCTTGGCATAAGCAGTGGCCAGTGGGGTGGGGGCTGCTTTGGTCAGGTAGGCCTGTTGCTCCGTTTCGGTAAGGTCGCCCGCCATTGCCATTCCTGAAGGCGTCACATGTTTAAACGAAGTAGCGGCGGCTTTCCCAAGAGTTTGAGAAGCTTCTTTTACCAGTTGCCAGCTGTTTAAAGCATCCAGTACATTGATTACACTGGGATTTCCGTTCAGAATTTTGAAAGCTCCCGAGTTGTCGATGATCTCTGCAAAATCCTGATATGGATTCATTCCATATTTAAGTTTCATGGTAAGAAGGTTTTATGGTTACTTTTTGTAAATTGTTTCAAGGATTTTGCAAAGTTAAAAAAATATGTGGGGTGGTTCTTTGGCATAAGCAGATATTGGTTCACCCGAATAGTAAGTTTGTCAGATTAACTCGAAAAGATATTTCAACACTGATGGAGTGGTGAGCAGAATACAAATGCCGATGACAAACAGTTTTGAGGTGAAGGAGCGGACTAGTTGCTTGTTAACACCGGGTTCCAGAACGCTCAGTTTAGGGATTGAGGGGTGATAATAGACCGTAACATCCTTTCCCTTAGGATATTTGGCGGTGATTTGTTGACACTCATCCAGAGAGGAATTTACAAGGAAGTGACCGATAAAGATAATCCGGGATTTGACTGTAATGTTCCTGACTGAATACTGATAGAGTATCCTGGCAAAAAATCTGGGATTCCGCAATAACTGCAGTTCTTCCGATAAGAGTATAGTCCCTTTGGTATTGGGCCATGAAAAAGCTGCTTTCCCAATCCATATCATTGTCATCAGCGTAAGAAAGAAGAAAAAACCCAGTATCAGAAAGAAGAGTCGAATACCGTCCAGAATTTCCAGGGCGGAGCTGTTTGTTGTTAATTCCATTTTGCAGAGGTGTTTGAATTGGTGTTTTGTAGCTACCACATATACCATGCTTTGCAACATAACTTGTTTTTTTGTTGATCTGTTTCTGATCATTTGTTGCCGGATTGGTAATAAAATGAAAGACCTCAATGCTCCATATTTTATCAGACTTTTTGGCGTAATATTTTAACTTTGTGGTTTCTTGAATATTAGAATCGAAGTGAAATGAAAGAATACCCGAAATATTTCATCCTGTTTATTGTCCTGGTATTGCCGCTTTTTGTCTCCTGCTCCCCAAAGGCATTTCCGGGATCATCGGCTGAAAGGAATGAGATGCCCGGAAGCAACAGGGAGTTAAAGCGTTTTATGGAGAAAGGCGTGGAGAAGTCCTTGAATACAAAGGGTGTTAGTCCGAATGAGATTGTCCGTACTGCCCGCAAATACATGGGTGTGCCTCATTGTATGGGAGGAACAACCTCCCGCTGTATGGATTGCTCCGGATTGTTGGTGAGAGTCTTTGATACTTATGGAATTCAATTACCTCACAATTCCGAAGCACAGGCACGATATGGTGATATTATCCCTGAAAAACAAAATTTACGAAAGGGTGATTTGGTGTTTTTTATCCGGACTTACCGCACATCTCATTTTATCACACATGCAGGAATTTATGTGGGGGATAACCAATTTTTGCATGTCTCCTCCAGCCGTGGGGTTACCGTTTCTTCACTAGATAACTCATGGTGGAAGGACAAGTTTATTTTTGGTACCCGTATATTCTAGCTTTATCCAATCAGAGGAAAATTCCTTCCCCTACACCGATGGGTAAATCGAGCCAGAACCAGACAAACAACAATACCAGCCACATCAGAAAAAGAACTACCGCGTAAGGAAGGAGCAGTGAAACCACTGTGCCGATTCCTACTTTTTTGTCGTATTGTCTTATCCAGCCAATTAATAATGGGAAATAGACATAAAGGGGACTGATACAGTTCGTAATGCTGTCGCCTACCCTGTACATCAACTGCACAAAAGCCGGGGTAAACCCCAACTGGGCCAACATGGGAATAAAAACGGGAGCAAATATGGCCCATTTGGCTGAACCACTGCCTATGAAGATGTTGATGAAAGCCACCAGCATCATGTAAAGGGTGAACATAAAAGGACCTGTAAGGCCGCTGGATTCAAGGAAGTCCGCACCATGAATGGCCAGAATGGAATCCAGCCGCGACCAGTTAAAGAGGTTGATGAACTGAGCTACTACCAGCATCAGTACAATATAGCCGGATAAGTCTTTCATTCCTTCTCCCATATATTTAATTACATCATCGGGGTGTTTGATGCTGCCCGTGGCCTTACCATAAAAATATCCGGGAATGGCAAACAGAAAAAACAGAATAGGTACCAAACCACGCAAAAACGGAGAAGGAACAATGCCGCCGGTTTCCTGATTTCGCAGGGGACCCCAAGAGGGAATGGTTAACAATGCCACTACTGCAATGATAATGAGGGCTGCATAGCCGGCATATTTCAGGCCCTTTCTTTCTTCCGAAGTAAGTGTATGGTTGTCGGGGACTTCAATATTAGTTTGATCGCCCATAGAAAAACGTCTGGTGCGGGGAATTGTATAACGGGTGACCACAAAAGCTCCTCCCAGCCCGAGCAAAATGGTGGAGATAATCATAAAGTACCAGTTGGCTGTGGCACTTACCTCCCCGATCCCGGGGATCTTGGAAGTGACTTCTGTGCTGATCCCGGCCAGCAGCACATCCGTTCCTGCAATGAAAAAGTTGGCGGTAAACCCGGCTGTAGCTCCAGCATAACCTGCTACCAGCCCTGCGATTGGGTGGAGTCCCATCTGGCTGAAGATCAATGCGGCAATGGGAGGTACAATGACGACTCCTGCATCGGAGCCTATGTTGCCGCAGGCCCCAATGATAAAAATAACGGGGAGAACAACTTTCCTGGGAACGGAAAAGGCAAGGTTACGCATTACCACCGATAACAGACCGCTTTTTTCTGCAACAGATACGCCCATCAGCATTACCAGCACAAGTCCCAGCGGAGCAAAATGTGCAAAATTGGTTACCATTTCCTGCAGAAAGCGCCTTAATCCGTCACCTGAAAGCAGGTTTTGTGCTTTTATCACTTCACCGGTGGAGGGATCTGTAGCCTGAACACCAAAAAAGGAGGTGATAAAACTTATGAATACAATAAATATGGTGATCCACACAAACATCCAGAAGGGATGCGGTAGTTTATTCCCCATTTTCTCTATCCAGTCCAGAAAACTACTGCTTTTCTCCTTCGAAATATTTTTAGTATTCGCTTCGGTCATAACTTTTCAGGTGTTTCTTTACAATCGGAAATTTCTGTGTTCTCAAATATGCAAAAAAATATCTATACCACCTTTGACAGCGGTGCTCTTATATACAAAATTCTTCAATTGGTCAAATACTGACTGTCACTGACCAGTCTTCTCTGCAGCCTGCCTGCGAATTCCTTAAATTTAATTGCCGGTAAATTTTATATCCCGGGTCTAAAGTGGGTTTATTTGAAATTATAATGGATAGAGGAATATCTTTTTTTACCGGAAATGTACTTTTTGTTTGTAGTGCTGCCCGCAAGGGCCGTTGTACCGAAGCCATTACCGAGCAAGCCAGGGGATTGCAAAATATGGGGGTCGAGGTATCGTTTTTTCTTGTGGAAGAACGCGGAGTATCCGGCTATTTGAAGGGTGCTTTTCGTTTGCGGCGGTTTTTGAAAGACAATCATTTTGAAGTGATTCATGCGCATTACGGGTTGAGTGCCATTATGGCCAGTCTTGCAGGAGCCAGACCGTTGGTAGTGTCATTGATGGGAAGTGACGTATTTGGTTCCTGGTGGCTTCTGGGCCTGGTTCGTTTCTTTTCGGCTTATGTTTGGCCGGGAGTGATTGTAAAAAGTCAGCAAATGGCCAAAAGACTGGGAGCCGGACATGCGAAAGTGATTCCCAACGGTGTGGATATGACTTTATTCAGGGATATTTCCCGGGAGGAGGCGCGTATCAAGCTGGGGTTTTCGGGGCAGAGAATTATTTTGTGGCCGGCCAATCCCCGACGGGAAGTGAAAAATATAGATCTGGCTAAAAAAGCGATGGCACTGTTGAAAGATCAACAGGTGGAGTTGAAGATTATATCTGATATTCCTACCGAACTGATGCCCTGGTATTACAATGCTGCTGATCTGGTGTTGCTGACATCGCTATGGGAAGGATCTCCCAATGTGGTGAAAGAAGCGCTTGCCTGTAATACGCCGGTTGTGACGACCCCTGTAGGAGATGTATCGGAATTATTGACCGGGGTTGAAGGATGCGAAATATGTGTGCCGGAGCCTGAATGTGTAGCAGAGGCCATTAAGAAAGTGTTTCATTTTGGAACCGGAATAAATGGGAGAGTGCATTTAGCAGGCCTGGACATTGATTCGATATCCAGGAGGCTTGTCGAAGAATATCTGGCCGTTTCCCTGGCTGGAAACAGGAACAGATTAAAGTGAGAGGAAAAGCAGATGGCATTAAAAGTTATCTCGGATAGTGAACTTGTAGACCGTAAAGGATGGGTCGATTTTGTGAATAATCATCCCGACGGGAGCATCTTTCAGATGCCCTGGATGTATGATTTACATAAACTGTCCCGTTTTCAGAAGCCTGTCGTTTATTTTGCCTTTGACGGGTCAAAGATGGTTGGTGTCATGATGGCGGTGAACTATCGCAATGCTGTCTTTCCATTGTCCTGGTTCACGCGCAGACAAATTGTTTTTGGGGGGCCGTTGGTTGCGGATAACGATAGGGGAACTTTACTTGCGCTTCTTGATGCAATGGTCAAAAACCGGACACAAAAACCGGTTTATTCGGAGATTCGAAACCTTAGATTGGGACTATCTCTAAAGCCGGTTTTCGAAAATGCAGGGTTTTATTATGAGTCATATCTGTCTGTCGTGATTGATATGAACCGTAAATCAGGGGAAATTTGGGAGTCACTTTCCCCTGAGAGGAGGACAAATATAAAAAGGCTGGAGAATGTGTTGTATACCATTCGCGATATGCAGGGATTGAAGGATATGGCAGATGTTTGGAAAATTATCCGGTGCTCGGTGGGGCGAAAAGGACGTCCGGTGCCTCACAAATCTATGTTCCGGGTGATCGAAGAACTGGAGATGTTAAAACCTTACCTTAAAATCAAAGGATTTGAGCTGAAAGGCCAGTTGAAGGCAGTGGCTGTTTTTTTGAAATACAGGAAAAAAGCTTTTGTATGGATGGAGGGGCATTGTTTTGATCATGCATCAGATTGGATGTATGATGGTTTCCTCTGGGGAGTTATGCAGGAATTGGGAAGCGAGGGTGTCCGTTACATTAACATGGGTACAGGAGGTCGGCCCGGAAAAGATTTCTTTTATCGTCAGTATAAAAAATCTTATGGTGGAATGATCAAAGAAACAGGGAGATATATTTATGTACACAACTGGTTTCTCTGGAATCTTGGGAAATTTTTTTACACGTGGTATAAACGCATAAGAATCACTTTTTACAGGAATTACTGCAGCGTATGAGGATCTTTCTCGACATAGGACATCCTGCTCATGTGCACTATTTTCGGAATTTCATCCGGATTATGGAGCAAAAGGGGCATCAGTTTTTGGTGACTGCACGCAATCGTGAACATGTAACAGAGTTGTTGCGCTTTTATCAGATAACTTATGTTGACAGAGGGGCGGGTGGTGCTACTACGCCCGGAAAAATCTGGTATCTGTTGGTGACTTCATGGAGGCAATATCTCAGAGCGCGAAAATTTAGACCCGATCTGTTTTTAGATTTCAGTACTATATATTCCGGACTGGCTTCTTGGTTGCTTAAAAAGCCTTACATCACTTTTACAGATACCGAGAATACAGGAGTTTATCGTTTTTTTATAAAGCCGTTCAGTAAAAAGGTGTATACCCCAGCTTGTTTTTCCGGAAACCTTGGGTCGGATCACCATCGCTTCAACGGGTTTATGGAGTTGTGCTACCTGCATCCACATTATTTTGAGCCTGATGCCTCGGTTCTGGAAACGCTTGGGCTTGGTGCGAATGAGCCTTTTGGAATTGTGCGTTTTGTTGGGTGGTCGGCAGTTCATGATCATGGCAAGCAAGGCTTTTCCAATGAAAGAAAGCTGCAGTTGGTGAAAAGCCTTCAAAAATATGGTCGCGTTTTTATCAGTTCCGAGGGCCCACTGCCGGAAGAGTTGGAACCATTGCGGCTTCAGTTGGAATCGCACAGAATTCATGATTTGCTTTTTTATGCTTCCGTATTGGTGGGGGAAGGTGCTACTATGTCAACAGAGGCAGCTGTTTTAGGGACTCCGGCTGTTTATTTGTCCGATTTCAGGTTGGGGAATCTCATTTATCTTGAGGAAAAATATGGAATGGTGCTCAATTTTGGCACCTCCGAAAAGGAGCAGGGAATGGCCCTGAAAAGTGCAGCTATGTTATTGGGACGTCCGGGGACTAAGGCCAATGGTGCCCGTCAGGCAGAGAAAATATTGGAAGACCATATTGATGTGACCGGTTTTATGGTCAGTAAAATCACAAGTGTGGAAGAACAATTGTCAGTAAGTAATTGATGCAAACCAATTATTAATAAGAGAAATACTCAATGAGTTACCGGATCCCCCTTATTCGCCCCTATATCAATGACCGTGTGAAAGCGCTTGTCAACGAAGTGCTGGATAGTGGTTATCTGACCGAAGGGCCTGTGACGACTCGTTTTGAGCAGGCTGTGGCATCTTACGTGCATGTTAATCATGCGTTGGCTTTTACCTCCTGTACTACAGGGCTGGAGACTGCTCTGCGCGCAATAGGGGTGGGATCGGGTGATGAGGTGATAGTGCCGGATTATACCTATCCGGCTACGGCAGGAGCTGTAAAAATTGTGGACGCTGTGCCGGTGATTGTTGATGTGGATCCGGAAACATTGCTGATCGATTATCGGAAGATGGAAGAGGCTATCACGCGTAATACGAAGGCTGTGATTCCGGTTTCTTTGTTTGGGAATCCGTTGGATTTTGATCGTCTCCGGGATGTTCAGGACAGATTCGGCGTTTGTATTGTTGAAGATGCTGCCTGTGCCCTGGGAAGTTCCTTTCAGAATGAAAAAACCGGAACCTTAAGTGATATTACGGTTTTTAGTTTTCATCCGAGGAAGTTTATTACCACCGGAGAAGGTGGCATGGTTACGACCAATAACTCCAACTGGGCCGAGTCTATGCATCGGTACAAGCATTTTGGAATGGGGCGTGTGACAGAAAGGGAGGAAGTACAGTTTCTGAGTACAGGGAGTAATTACAAAATGAGTAATATTCTGGCTGCGGTGGGATTGGCCCAGATGGAAGCTTTTGAGGAGCTACTTGAAAGAAGAAGATCTTTGGCCATGCGCTATTTGGAGCTTTTGCAGGGACATCCTGAGGTTAAAATTCCCAGAACTACAGATAAAGGGTTTCACTCTTATCAGAGTTTTGCTGTGATGGTTTCTGAGCGTGACAAAGTCATGAAGCAAATGAGAGAGCAGGGAATTGAGGTTCAGATAGGAACCTATTCATTGCATCAGCATCCTGCTTTTCAGGGACGTGGCGTGCGGCTGCGCGGACAATACTCCGGGAGCATCAGGGCCTTTAATGAAACACTGGTGCTACCCTTGTATCATACCATGACGGAGGAAGAACAAAACGAAGTGGTGGAAAAATTAATTGCATGTGTGGAATAACAGGCATATTGAATCATAATAATCAACCAGTAGAGGCGGAGCTCTGTCGTAAAATGGCAAGTGTTCTGGCTCATCGCGGGCCCGATGGCGAAGGGGTGTGGATTTCCGGGCCTGCGGGGCTTGGGCATCGGCGCCTGGCCATTCTTGATCTTACAGAAACCGGACATCAGCCAATGGTGAGTTTTGATGGCAGAGTGGTCTTGTCCTATAACGGGGAAGTATACAATTACCGTGAATTACGGGCTGATTTGGAATGGGAAGGATATCGTTTTCGCGGAAAATCTGATACAGAAGTGGTATTGAATGCTCTGCATTGCTGGGGAAAAGAAGCCATTTCGCGGTTTAACGGTATGTTTGCCCTGGCTGCTTGGTTTCCCGGGGAGTACCGGTTTTTGCTTGCCCGCGATCGCTATGGTATTAAACCATTGTATTATTACGAGGGGGAGGAATGTTTTCTGTTCGGCTCTGAAATTAAAGCGATCCAGCAGCACCCGTCTTTTCGGAAAGGTGTTTCGCTGGAGGCACTTATGGAGTATTTTACTTTTCAGAATATTTTTAGTGATCTTACTTTATTTGAGGGGGTGAAACTTTTGCCTGCCGGTCATATTTTGGAAGTTCAGCAAGGCCGAAAAAATCAGTCACCTCAGAAATACTGGGATTTTAAATATAGTTCGCTCTCTATGTCACAAGCTGAGGCGGAGGAAGAACTTCAGCGACTTTTTGAGAAGGCTGTGGAGCGCCAACTTGTTTCCGATGTGGAAGTGGGCGCCTATCTTAGTGGAGGTATGGATAGCGGAGGTATTACCTGCGTGGCTTCGCGGAAATTCAAAAATCTAAAATCTTTTACTGCCGGTTTTGATTTATCGTCAGCTTCCGGACTGGAATTAAATTTCGACGAGCGCGAGAGATCTGAATTTCTTTCCAATCTGTACAAAACGGAACATTACGAAGTGGTTCTAAAAGCCGGAGATATGGAACGGGTCATGCCTGAGCTGATCACGCATCTCGAAGACCTGAGAGTGGGGCAGTCGTATCCCAATTATTATATCTCACGCCTTGCCGGAAGGTTTGTAAAAGTGTGTCTTTCCGGGGCGGGGGGAGATGAACTGTTTGCCGGCTATCCCTGGCGTTATTATCATCATACCGCCAACGGGTATACCAACGGGTTTGCCGATCGTTATTTCAAATACTGGCAACGCCTGGTACCTGATGAACTGCGTAGTCATTTTTTTTATCCGGCATTGAACGGGAAACTGGATTTTGGGCGTCCTGCTCAGGTGTTTAAAAATCTCTTGAGCAACGGGCAGGGAAGTGGAAAGGATCAGCAGGATTATATCAACAATTCTCTTTATTTTGAGAGTAAGACTTTCCTGCATGGGTTGCTGCTCGTTGAAGATAAACTGAGCATGGCGCATGGACTGGAAACCCGGTTGCCGTTTCTGGACAACGATCTGGTGGATTTTGCAATGAAAGTGCCGGTGGAACTTAAACTCAGGGATTGGCAGAAAACTGCCAGAATCAACGAAAATGATTTGTCCAGTAAAGCTTTTCAGTTCAAATCTCCCACTACCGATGGCAAAATATTGCTTCGTCAGATGCTCCGGAGATATGTGCCGGTCGAATACTGCAACGGACAAAAGCAAGGGTTCTCTGCTCCTGATGCCAGCTGGTTCAAAGGAGAAAGTGTGGATTATATCAGAAGACTGCTTTTTAGCAACGAAGCCAGAATTTATGAATACATCAATCCCGAAGTTGCACGCATGTTGATGAATGAGCATCTTGAGGGGAAACAGAACAGACGTTTACTCATCTGGTCACTGCTCAGTTTTGAGTGGTGGCTCCGGGTGTTTCAATAAATTAGACCCTGGTTAAGATAGGGTTTGAATCGAATATACATGGGAAAAAGGGGCACGAATATGAAAACAGTAATTACCATTGACATTGACTGGGCTCCCGATGAGGTGCTGGAGCATACACTGGAGTTATTTGCCAAAACAGGTATTCCTTGTACGCTATTTGCGACTCATGCCACGGAACTTTTAAGGGGGCTAGACCGGCAACAGTTCGAAATAGGGGTGCATCCCAATTTTAATCCATTGCTGAACGGGAAAAACGAGAAGCCTGAAATTATCATTGAACGACTCGGAAAAATGTTTCCACAGGCCCGGGGTATTCGTTCCCATTCATCCTTTATTAGCAATGTGTTGGTTGAGATGTTCGGGCAGATGGGCTATGAATATGAAAGTAATGTGTGTTTGCCTTACAGTCGCTCATTAGAAATGCTTCCATTATGGAATGATCTGATCAGGATTCCATTCAACTGGGAGGATTATCTGCATTTCTCTTATGGACGATCCTTTTCGTCGTTTGGACTTGATTTTAGTGCCGATGTGAATATATTAAACTTTCATCCTGTGCATGTTTTTTTGAATACTGAAACCCGAGATCGCTATGATGGGGCAAAGAATTTTTATAAGGATCCCGTCCACCTTGCAGGATATAAAAATCTGGGTAAAGGGACTGAGACCTTATTGAATCAATTGTTGGGCATGGATTTGAAATTTGTAAAACTGGAAGACCTGGTGGATGAGTACAGACAGGAAAAAAACAGATTGTAACAAGCTTCGGGTGTTTGTGGGGCCGGGCAATACTGCCGGAAACGCACACTACATTGCACGTGCATTACGGGGTGCAGGGATCCGGGCCAGGAGTTATGTTTACAGGGCCCATGAATTTGGATACCCGGTGGATCGGGAGATCATTCAGTTTCGTTCCCTTGAGCGAAAAGGGTTGATAAAGGTGGTCAATAACCGCTTTGTGTTGCGTCCCCTGAATGCTTTAATCCGGTTTTTGTTTTTCTGGTTGGTATTGTTCCGTTACGACCTCTTTTATTTTATTTCACCGGTGACATTTTTTGAAAATCACCGTGATTTACCCCTACTCCGGTTCTTTGGGAAAAAAGTGGCCTTCTTTTTTCCGGGATGTGCCGAGAAGAATCCGCACGACGATTTAAACAGCATGAAATACAGTGATTGCTGGTTTTGCAATGATGTAGGGAAACAGCATTACTGTTTGTGTCATCAACCAGAACAAAAAAGAAAGAAAATTGAATACTTCGAAGAATACGCTAACCTGATTTTTTCACGGCTTAATACTTCGGGGTATTTAAGAAAACCCGAAAAAGCCTTGCCTATGTGGCTGATGACGGATGCACCCGACAAACCTGTGGATTTCACCAGGTTTGAACATCCGGAGAGATGGAAAATCATGCATTTCCCATCCCACAAAGAATTGAAAGGAACCAAATACGTGGAAGCTGCCATTGCCCAACTAAATGCCCGCTTTGATATGGAGTATATCTCCAACCGCATGACAAACAAAGAGGTGTTGAAAAACCTGGAAAAAGCCCATATTCTGGTAGATCAGTTTACCCACACCTTTGGGTTGCTTGCTATTGAAGGGATGTCGCGGGGATGTGTGGTTATCTGCCGGATGGAGCAATGGGCCAGGGATTGTTATCCGGATATTCCGGTAGTAAGCTGCAATCCGGAGGAGCTGGAGGAAACCATTGCCGGATTGTTGGCCGATCCCGGGCGGATGAAGAAAATTGCACAGGATTCTGTTGACTGGTTTCATCAGCATGCCACATTGGAAGTAGTAGGAAAAAGATTAGAAAAAACATTAGGATAAATGAAAAAGGATTGTTACAAACCAAATATTTCAGAAATCTTTCTACTGATTTTTGTTGTTTGTATGGTGCTCCCCGCGGCCCGGTTAAATGCTCAGTTCATTCCTGTGCATACCGATAACTCAAGTATCTATGCGTTGATGGATGAACTGGCCGACCTGGGAGTTATTGATATCAACACCATCCACAAACCTTACGGTCGTAAATTAATTTCGGAAAAACTGGTACAGGCCTCCCAAGAGGAAGGGTTGTCCCCTCGTTTGCAAAAAGAAATTGCATTTTATCTTCGTGACTTTGGCAAAGAACAATCTCGTGTGAAGCCGTTGGACAAACGATTTGATCTGTTTTATTACACTGACTCCCTATTTCAGCTTACAGTGAATCCCGTATTGGGACTTGAAGTCATTACTTCCGGAGGGGAGGTTGCTTACCACCGTTACAATGGGGGAGAAATCCATGGCACTATTGGTAATCATTTTGGATTTTATGGAAGCTTGCGCGACAATCATGAATCTAAAATACTGGGTGGCCCCGATTACCTGATTCCACAAAGGGGAGCTGTATATAAAGGGGACGATGATGGAGGGGATTATAGTGAGGCCAGGGGAGGCATCACCTGGTCATGGAGATGGGGAAAGGTAGGTTTGCATAAAGATCATTATCAGTGGGGATACGGCTACAACGGGACTAATATTTTTTCAGGGAACACCCCTTCGCATGCTTTTTTTTCTTTTTCGATCAATCCGGTGCCCTGGTTCGAGCTGCATTACATGCATGGCTGGCTGGTCTCTGAGGTAGTGGACAGTGCCCGCTCCTTTAGTTACTACGATGGAACCAGAGAGGTGTTTGCCGATAAGTTTGTGGCTGCCAATTTGATAAGTGTTCGTCCTTTTCCAAGATTATGGGTTTCGGCCGGAAACAGCGTTGTTTATGCCGATACCAATGTCAATCCGGCCTTTTGGATTCCGGTTCAGTTTTATAAGTCTGTGGATCACACCTATAATGGTGCCTCCAATGAAGTAGGACAAAACGCGCAGATGTTTTTCGGAATTAGCAGCAGGCAGCTTAACCAGCTTCATCTTTATACTACACTTTTTATTGATGAGATTTCTATTAACCGGATGTTTGATAAGGAACAGCAGTCCAACTATGTAAGTCTGAAGGCCGGCGTGCGTGCCAGAAATTTATTTCCCGAAAGTGTGGTCACCCTTGAATACACCCGGAACAATCCGATGGTTTATCAGCATAAGATTCCCACAACAACCTGGGAAACCAATCGTTACAATATGGGGCATTACCTGAAGGATAATAGCGACGAGCTATTTCTAAGTGTTCAGTATCGCCCCATTCGCGGAGTTGAGGTGGAGGTTAGTCACTTGATGGCTCGAAAGGGAAAGGATTATCAGAATATTTTGAGAGGGGGCAGAGAAGGAGAATATCCTGAGATTAATCAGGAGGAGCCCCGGTGGGGATTGCCTTTTATGGATGAGGTGAGATGGAAAATGCAGAAAACAGCTCTGAAGGGGTCATGGCAGGTGATTCATGACGGGTATGTTTATTTCTCGGTGAGTTACCGGAAGGTAAGCGGCCCGGATCAAGAGCAATACCTGCCACCTTTTCTTCAGGAAGGGGATTTTACCGGACGGTTCGGTATTAATTATGGTTTTTGAAGAAGACACTATATGAAATGGCTGAAATAACAAATATAAATATTCCAATGGTGGATCTCACCGGGCAATACCAACGGTTGCGTCCGGAGATTGATGAAGCCATGCAAAAGGTGCTTGTCAGAGGGAACTACATCAATGGTGATGAAGTTAAACAGTTTTCCGGTGCTTTGGAGGATTATTTGGAGAGTAAACATGTTATCTCATGTGGAAATGGGACGGATGCTTTGCAGGCGGCGCTGATGGCTTTAGAGCTTCGGCCTGGTGATGAGGTGATTACCACCTCCTTTTCATTTGTTGCCACGGTAGAGGTGATTGTGTTGCTTGGCTTGCGACCGGTTTTGGTGGATGTGGATCCGGAGACCTTCAATATAGATCCAGAATGTGTAAGGGAGGCATTGACCGACCGAACCCGGGCTATAATCCCCGTTCATTTGTTTGGTCAGGGAGCTGCTATGGATCGAATAATGGAGATAGCCCGGAGTCATGGTTTGTTTGTGGTGGAAGACGGAGCTCAAAGTTTGGGCGCTGTATGGCAACAGGATGGCATATCGCACAAGCTGGGGACTATTGGGCACATTGGTTGTACCTCTTTCTTTCCTACTAAAAACCTAGGGTGTTTTGGCGATGGCGGTGCTTGTTTTACTGATGATGACCAGCTTGCAGAGCGACTGAGGATGATTGTGAATCATGGTTCCAGAAAGAAGTATTTTAATGAGCGGGTTGGAATGAATTCCCGATTGGATACCCTGCAGGCAGCAGTACTTCTTCAGAAACTTTCATATCTGGACGATTTTATTTTGCGGAGAAAAAAAGCCGCAGATATTTATTTGGAAGGGTTAAAGGGAATTCCCGAGCTCACTCTTCCAATGCAGAGTGAGAAAGCTGAACATACTTTCAATCAGTTTACCATCAGAGTAGGGAATGGATTGCGTGATGGTTTGAAGGAGCATTTGAGGGATTGGGGTATCCCATCCATGATTTATTATCCGGTTCCCCTGCACCGTCAGCCTGTATTTGCTCCCTGGTGTAAACAAAACTCCGTGCTGCCGGTGAGTGAATTGCTCAGCCGGGAGGTACTTTCGTTACCTATGCATACAGAAATGACCAATGGTCAGCAGGATTATATAATACAAGCAATAAAGGACTTTTTCGATAAATCTGGTTCGTAATGAGTTTCTGTATTAGGAATGCTCAATAATTTTGGAAAATAGGCTTATGCAGCAGTTATCTTTACCAAAGATTCACCCATCAGCGGTGGTTGATGATCAGTGTGAAATCGGTCGTGGAACACGCATTTGGCATTTTTGCCATATCATGCGTGGTAGCCGGATTGGTGAAAATTGTAACCTGGGACAAAATGTAGTGATTTCTCCCGGTGTTGTTTTGGGAAATAATGTGAAAGTACAGAACAATGTCTCTGTATACACCGGAGTGGTGTGTGAGGACAATGTTTTTCTGGGGCCTTCATGCGTTTTTACCAATGTCTCCAATCCTCGCAGTTCGGTTCCACGGCGCCATCAGTATGAGGAAACATTGGTAAAGGAAGGAGCTACTATCGGAGCCAATGCGACCATTGTATGTGGAAACAATATCGGGCGGTTTGCCTTTATTGGTGCCGGAGCGGTTGTAACCCGTGATGTGCCTGATTATGCTCTGGTGGTTGGCAATCCGGCCCGGCATACCGGCTGGATGAGTGAGTACGGGCATGTGCTGGAATTCGGAGAAGACCGCACAGCTATATGTCCGGAGAGCGGGGATGTTTATATTTTGAAAGAAGGAAAAGTAGAAAAACGAGGAGGTCATGGTCACATCGGATAAAATAAAATTTGCCATTGTGGGCCTTGGACATATAGGGAAAAGGCATGCGCAGATGATCAATGAAAATTCAGAGGCTGAGCTTTGTGCTGTATGTGATATTCGTCCACCGGAAAAAACCGGGTGGCAGGGAGATCATATTCCGTATTATAGCGATTTTGAGAAAATGCTGGAAGGGTTGGATGGTTGCCACGTAGTAAACATCTGTACCCCCAACGGGCTTCATGCCCGGCAGGCTGTGAAAGCCCTGGAAAAAAGGTTTCACGTGGTGGTAGAAAAACCCATGGCACTTTCACGGGCCGAGGGTGAAGGGATTATTTATAAAGCGCTTCAGGTTTCACGTCATGTGTTTACGGTGATGCAAAACAGGTATTCGCCACCATCGGTCTGGCTCAAGGAATTGATGGATCAAAAACTATTAGGTAGTATTTATTTTGTTCAGCTCAATTGTTTCTGGAACCGCGACGATCGTTATTATCTGAATAACGGATGGCATGGCAAAGCCTGTTTGGATGGAGGAACGCTTTTTACCCAGTTTTCTCATTTTATTGATATTTTGTATTGGTTATTTGGCGATATTACGCGGATCAAGGCAAGTTTTAATGATTTTGCCCACCAGCATTCCACCGATTTTGAAGATAGTGGCTCGGTAATGTTTAACTTTGTCAACGGTGGCATGGGCAATATCAATTTCTCCACAGCTGTATGGGACCGGAATCTGGAGAGTACCCTGACCATCATCGGAGAGAAAGGAACCATCAAGGTTGCCGGGCAGTATATGAATGAAGTAGTTGAGTGTAATATTAAGGATTACCGGATGCCCCAACTGCCTCCCTCCAATCCGCCAAATGATTATGGTAATTATAAAGGATCGGCCGCTAATCACCAATATGTGATCGATAATGTAATTCAGACCCTTCGGGAGCGAACTTATGTTACCACCAATGCGTTAGAAGGACTTAAAGTTGTGGATATTATAGAGAGAATTTATAATCATAGAAAAAATAAATCTGAATAGCTTATGTTTCAGCAACTAATTAACAAGGAGACCAAACTTTCGGTGGTGGGTCTCGGATATGTGGGGCTCCCCATTGCCCTTGAGTTTGCCAGGAAAATGAAGGTCATCGGTTTCGATATCAAACCATCTCGTGTGGAATTGATGAAGAAGGGAATTGACCCCAGCAATGAATTGGAAACTTCCGATTTTGAGGGATGTGATATAGAATTCACCAGCAATCCGGATGATCTTCGTGAAGCCACTTTTCATGTGGTGGCGGTTCCTACCCCCATTAATAATCATAATTTGCCCGATCTCAATCCGTTGCTAAGTGCTTCCCGGACAGTGGGTAAAGCTTTGAAAAAAGGAGACTATGTGGTGTTCGAATCCACTGTTTATCCCGGTTGTACCGAAGAGGATTGTGTACCCATCCTGGAGCAGGAATCCGGTTTGAAATTTAACGAAGATTTCAAAGTAGGGTATTCTCCTGAGCGAATCAATCCGGGAGATAAGGAACATACCCTCACCAAGATCCTGAAGATCGTTTCGGGGAGTGATAACGAAGCATTGGAACTGATCTCAGCAGTATATGGTTCCATTATCAAAGCGGGTATTCATAAAGCCAGTTCCATTAAAGTGGCTGAAGCTGCCAAGATCATTGAAAACACACAGCGTGATGTGAATATTGCCCTCATGAATGAATTGTCGCTGATATTCAATCGTTTGGATATTAATACTTATGAAGTGCTTGAAGCTGCCGGAACCAAATGGAACTTTCTGAGGTTTTTTCCCGGTCTGGTGGGCGGACACTGTATTGGTGTGGATCCTTATTATCTCACCTACAAAGCCAATGAACTGGGGTATCACTCCAAAATTATTACAGGAGGTCGTGTGATCAACGATGCTATGGGGCCTTATGTTGCCAAGCAGGTGGTGAAACGGTTGATCTCCAAAGGGCACAAAATCAATGGTTCTAAGGTGCTGATTATGGGAGCCACCTTCAAAGAAAATGTGAGTGATATCCGGAACTCTAAGGTGGCCGACGTGTATAATGAATTGCGTTCATTTAGCGTGGATGTGGATGTGGCTGATCCGCATGCATCATCTGAAGAGTTGATGGAAGAGTATGGTTATGGCCTGGTGAAGGATATCAAAAAGGAATATGACGCAATTATTTTGGCAGTCAACCACGAAGAGTATATGAACCTCGGTGAGGAGTACTTTAAATCCATTACAGTGGACGATCCTCTCTTTGTTGATGTAAAAGGAGTATTCAGAAATAAAATAAAAGAGCTGGACTACTGGAGCTTGTAACTTTTCAAATATGCCTGATGCCAAATCTATTCTTTTTTTAACTCCGGTAGCTTTTGTTCAACGTCAGGATGAGCCGGGGTTTCAGGTGCAGACGCTGAATTTTAGGACTGCCTTCAGTTTTGTGATGCCTCAACTAATCACCAAAGGAATAGATGTGACGCTGGTTTCCCTTAACAACAACGTGCGTCAGCTTGGTTATGCAAAGGAATATCTCAGGCACACAGGATTGGAAACCTCCTGTCGTGCCTGTTTTTTTGAGCGAAAGGCAGGCAGGGGAAGGCTTTTACCTCAAGTCAAACAGTTTTTATTAAATGTTCGCCATTTGTATGGAGTGCTTCAATCCGTTAATCCTGACATTGTATACGGATACAATGATGTGGGAACATTGTATGGAGTCATTTTGAAGTTGTTTTTCCGTTTTCGTCTTGTTTACGATATGCGTGGCGACAGGGTTAACGAGATGGCAGTTCAGGGAGCGCCCCGATGGCGTGTCAGCCTTTATCGCTTTATTCGCAATCGTTGTCTCAGGAAAAGTGATCTCGTTTTCACGGTTTCCGATAACTGCAAAGATCTTCCTCCAGGTCAACGGCATGTTTCAAAATATAATTTCTACAATGCGGATCGGTTTTTCTATGACCCGGAAAAAGCCAGCGAAGTGAAGGAAGAGCTGGGGGTTGCCAATCGATTTGTAATAGTGTACAGCGGAACGGAGAAATATTACCAGATGGTTCCGCAGATGGTTGATTTCTTTGCAGAATTTTTGAAAGTTTGTCCTGATGCCTGGATGATGGTCAATCTTCCCGGGGAAGCCAGACAATTCCCCTCACTTTTAAAACAACGAGGGATTTCTGAGAACTCTTACGGCCTGTTCAAGCTTGATCAGTCTGAGTTGGGGCGTTACCAAATGGTAGCTGATCTGGCATTGTTGATTCGCGAGGACTTACCCCTGAACAATGAGGCTTTTCCCACCAAATTCCCGGAGTATCTTGCCTGTGGTGTTCCGGTACTGATATCTCCTTATGTGTTTACTTTAGAGCGTATGGTCAGGGAGAACAATCTGGGGGTGATATGGAAGGAGAATGAAAACCCGGAGCAACTTTTTGACCGTATTCTCTTGTATCGTGACAATCAGCAAATGAAAATGCATTGTGCCAATTTTGCCCGGGAGCATTTGTCCTGGCAACACAAGGCGACATGGTTGGCAGATGTGATTTTGTCTTAGATGTTTCTCCCAATGCAAAGAAAAGAAGAAAACAGGGCTTTGTGTGTACTGAATTTTTCAGGGCGATATGGGGGCGCTGAAAAGCGTTACGCCACGCTCTTCAATCATCTGATGTTCCAGCAGCTGGATTATTATCTCATTATGAATACCCGTCTTTACCGCCTCTTCATCAATAATGGGATCATGCAACCCAACGAGCGAATTGTTCTTTTTGATGATGGGGGAGACGGCATACCCCGAAAAGTGAAAAGTAAAGCAGTGTCTTCGCCTGCTGAAAGATTTGTTTTCAAGGATAAGATAATTCGGTTTTTGGGACGATGGAAGTATTTTCTTAAGACCGTTTTCTTGTGGTTTCGCTTTTCACTTTTTTTTATACGTGCAACCAGGCGACTGAAAATAAGAAAAATGTATGCCGTTTGGCAGGGGGGAATTTGGACCTGGATGTGGTGTCGTTTGTTGAGAATTTCTCTGGCTTACAGTGTGAATGCCCCTGATAAGTTAATGCTTTACAGGCAGGTAACCCGCTTTTTTGACAGTCAGTATTGGGTGTTACAACATGCACAGATACTGGACTTCCTTTCCCCTTCGCTTGTGCCGGGATACGAAAAGGCATTGGGCCCGAAAATGAAGGGAGAACGTCTGGTGACTCCTTGTAGTTTTGTGGATTATACCAATTATTATGCGGTGAAACCTAAAAAGGCTTATGTTGTCTTTTTGGCACGTCTGGAACCCATTAAAAATCCGATGCTTTTTTTGGAGGCGGTAAATTTACTTCAGAAGGAAAGTAGTCTTAGCGGGGTGAAGTATTTTGTTATGGGAACTGGCACTAAATACGCTCGTTTGCAACAATATGCACATGATCAGGGGTTCGAAAATGTGGAATTTACCGGATTGCATCCGCGCCCCTGGGAAATTCTTCAGCAATCTGCTGTTTTTGTATCGCTTCAGACCAACGAAAACTACCCCAGTCAATCGCTCATTGAGGCTATGGCTTGCGAAAACGGAGTGGTGGTGACTGATGTGGGAGATACCCGAATGCTGGTAACCGGGGAGGAAGGTCGGTTGGTTAATGGCGATTACCGGGAGGTTGCCAGTGCTATCCGTGCCCTCCTTGAAAATGAAACTTTGCGTGAAAAGCTTGGACGTCGGGCCAGGGAAAAGGTTACTACAGAACATACCGTGGAAAGATTTGTCAGTTGGTTTGAAGAGGTGATGAAAAAATAGAACAGGTTAAGGATATTAGTCGCATCTTTGCAGATTAGTTTTATCAGAGATTAGGAGTAAAGATGAATGACAGGAATCTTTTTGAGTTAGAAAACCATCCGGTAGGAGCGTTGATGTGGCGTTTTTTTTGGCCTGCCTTTATTGGAGTTATGGCCAACTCTTTGTACAATATAATCGATCGCATTTTTATTGGTCAGTTTGTTGGTCCTGAGGCCTTGAGCGGGGTTACCGCAGTGTTTCCGGTAATGGTTATTATGATGGCCTTCGGGATGCTGATAGGTATTGGTGGCAGTGTGCGATTGTCTCTGAATCTGGGGCGTAAAAATTATGAACGTGCCCGAAAGGTGGTGGGCAATACTGTTTTTTTGGTGATTCTGATTTCTGTCCTGGTTACAGCGTTAGGTTTTGCCATTAAAGATCCTATGCTCCGGTTATTTGGAGCCACAGATACTACTGTAGAGTATGCCAACGAATACCTGAACTACATATTGTGGGGAGTTGTGCTGCATGAATTTGGTTTCTCAATGAATGCACTTATCAGGGCCGAGGGAAATGCCCGTATAGCTATGATCAGTATGTTGATCAGTGCCGGAATTAATATTCCGCTGGATGCTTTTTTTATCATATATCTCGACATGGGAGTGTCGGGTGCTGCCATTGCTACCATTATTTCCATGGCTTGTCTTTCCGGATGGGTGCTCATTCACTTCAAAAGTAAACGGAGTATTGTGCGTCTAAAGAAGAGATATATCAGGCCAGATGCGACCATCGTTACTTCAATTATTACTGTGGGACTGGCACCCTTTGCTATGCAAATTGCCAACAGTGTGGTTCAGGCATTGCTCAATCTAAACCTGATTAAATATGGAAGTGATTTGGCTGTTGGTGCCATGGGGATCATTATGAGTGTGGTGGTATTGATTACTATGAGTATTGTTGCATTAAATATGGCTGGTCAGCCTATTATCGGATACAACTATGGTGCACGAAATTTTGACCGGGTTCGACAGACCCTGAAGATCAGTATTTTTTTCGCTACCATAATCTCGGTTGTTTCCTGGGTGCTGATACAGCTGTTTCCTGCTGCCGTTATTTCTCTTTTCGTGTCCGACAGCCCCGAGGTGATGCGCTATGGGGTAGAAGGGCTTCGGTATTTTCTGATAGCATTGCCTGTTATTGGTTATCAGATTGTTGTGGGTAATTATTTTCAATCAGTGGGGAAGGCCGGGAAGGCCATTTTTGTAACCTTGTTGCGTCAGGTTGTTTTTTTAATTCCCCTACTGATTGTGCTGCCCCGTAGTCTGGGACTATTAGGGGTCTGGATTGCCGCACCTATCTCAGATACGGCATCGGGAGTCGTTAGTGCCCTTTTTATTCTGATGGAATGGAAAAGACTAAAACTTCATGACAAATTCGTTCAATGACTTTCTTACCTTTTTGTGGTGCTGATAAGCATCTTGTGGTGAGCGATATCCGACTGCTGCCATGGCTATGGAGGTAAAACCTTTTTCTTTGAGTCCCAGGATTTCGTCAAACTGTTCGTTGCTAAAGCCTTCCATGGGGCAGGCATCAATGTTTTGAATGGCTGCTGCAGACAGTAAAGTTCCGAGTGCAATATAAGCCTGACGGGCCGCCCAGTTGAATCGTTCAGTGGCACTGCGTTTATTGATGGAGCCTTTCATAGCGGCTTCATAATCTGCCACCTCTTCCCGGGTGATTTCTCTTGTCTTAACAATTCGATCCACAAATTGATCCACATCTTGTTCCGAAACATCTGTGCGAACCGCCAAAATGAAAAGATGCGAAGCTTCCGTAACCTGAGGCTGGTTAAATGCTGCAGGACTTAATTTCGATTTCATCTCGTCGCTCTCCACCAATGCAAGAGCAAAGGGCTGAATGCCAAAAGAGGAAGGAGCCAGGTTGGCAGCTTCCAGCAGGGAGTTCACCTGGTCTGCATCCAGTTTCCTGCTGGTGTCAAAACGCTTGGTGGCGTATCTCCATTTTAGTTGGTTTAATAATTCCATATCTGTAAATTTTGTTTATGATTTACTTTGGAACTATTAAACATCAAATGGTTGAAAATGTTTGGCGGGGCACGTTCATAAATTCATTGTTTCATTCCTGTTCAAAAAGCAATGTTTTCCATTCGGGATGCTTCCTGAGATAGTGCAGCACAAATGAACACTCCGGGATAATTCGGATTTGATTTTGTTGACAATATTCAAGCACCTGTTTTACGATACTTGATCCAATGCCCTTGCCTTTTAGCGGATCGGGCACCAGTGTATGAGTAAGCATCCATACCGACGGCTCGTAAGGCTCGTAATACAAGGTCGCCATGTGCCCGTCGGCTTTTAATTCAAAGCGTTTTCTCTCTTTGTTGATTTGCGCTTTTTTTTCCATGGGTTTTTGTTTTACTGATTAAAAGATTCGAAAACATCTCAAAGGATAAAACTTAAACAGTTTCTAAATGCCTTTTCCTGCGATGCGTTCAAGCTCTTCGATGGTGATGGGAATTCTTTCTCCCAGTATTCTGCAACCGTTTTCGGTTACCAGAATGTCATCTTCGAGACGAATTCCCCCAAAACCTTTGAATGCTTCCAGTTGATCGTAATTGATGAATTCTGCGAATTTGCTTTCGGCTTTCCAGGCATCAATCAATGCAGGGATAAAATAGATGCCTGGTTCATTGGTGATCGTAAAGCCGGGTTTTAGGCATCTTCCCAGTCTCAGCGCGGCCAGTCCAAATTGTGAGGATCGTTGAACCTCTTCGTCGTAACCCACCAAGGTATCATTGTAATCTTCCATGTCGTGCACATCCAGACCGATCATGTGACCGAGTCCGTGAGGCATAAACAGGGCATGTGCTCCGGCTTCTACGGCTTTATCCACATCTCCTTTCATCAGTCCCAGATCTTTTAGCCCTGAAGCAATTACTTTGCAGGCCAGCAGATGTACGTCCCGATAGAGAGTTCCCGGGCGGATGGCTTCTCTGGCCTGGTTATTGGCATCCAAGACAATTTGGTATACCGATTTCTGGACCTCAGAAAATTTGCCCGAAACTGGGGTCGTACGAGTATGATCCGTGGCATAGTGAAGCGGAGATTCGCTTCCGGCATCCACCAATAGCAAGTCGCCTTCTTTAAGTGTGTTTCCATGGTAATGGTTGTGGAGCGTTTCGCCCCGAACCGAGCAGATAACAGGAAAAGATACCATTCCTCCTCCCGACATGGAAATACCCTCAATGGCTCCGGTAATCTCCTGTTCGCTGATTCCTGGCCGGGCCATCTTCATGGCAGTGGTGTGCATTTTCCAGGCTGTATGCATGTGTCGTTCCATCTCCTCAATTTCACAGGGTTCTTTGATGCTGCGCAGGTCAATGCAAGCTTTGGTCAGCTCCAGTGAGAACTGTTTTTCCACTTCGCGGTGATGTATGTTGAGCAAATCAGCCAACAGCATAATGTTTTCTCCACGGTAAGGAGGGGTGAAATGAATTTTTCGGTTTTGGCTGACGGCTGCGGATATCATCTCCGAAAGTTTGGCAAAGGGTTTTGTTTGATTGACTCCGATGGCCGATGCTTTCTCTTTCAGTGACGTTTGTGGCCCCATCCAGATAATGTCATCAATGGTATAATCATCTCCAAAGAGTATTTCCTCATCGTTATCGATGTCTATTACTCCGGCAAGTCCCTGAAGATCGATCCCGAAAAAATAGAGAAAAGTGCTGTCCTGTCTGAAATGATAGGTGTTGGATTTGTAATTCATGGGGGAGTCATTGTTCCCCGGTATCAGCACAATTCCACTGTTGATTTTATTTTTTAGATTTTTACGGCGGTTAATGTAAGTTTCTTTTGAAAACATGGTGTTATTTTTTCTAATCTGGTTAGTATTTTTGCTTGATCATTTCTGCTCTGCGCCCCAATAGCCAAAAAGATACCCCCATGATGGCAAAAAACAAGGCGGGGTGAAGCGGCTCCCACAGAAACAGAAAAAACTGGGTGTAGGCATCTGCTATTAATGCGAGTCCACCCATCCACATCCATTCTTTGTTTTGTCGTTTTTTACCGGTGATCCATACGGCAATGCTGATGATTGCCATGACAAGGCCCCATGGCAGTAGCGAAAACGACGAGACTTCATTCCAGGAGGCTATGTTGTGGTGGTTGCCAAAAAGGGCAGCGCCCCACAGAGCCAGCCAGAATACGATCCAGCCTGTCCGTTCTGTGAGGTTGGCAAAATCGGGGAGTTTTTTAATGTGCTTCAGGTAAAAGCCAGTGACCAGGGGGATTAATGAAAAAAACAGATATCTCAGGGCAAGGTTCATTCCCATCCATCCGTTTCCTGCATTTCCATTAGCCGAACTTTCGATGCCCAGCCACAGCATGATCGCTGCCCAACCTATTCCTGAAAAGATCAGTGATTTGAAAAACCAGGCAATGGCGAAAGCCTGAATGGCGTAGACGGCAACCAGAAATATTTCACCAGATCCTGTCAGCCCTGATATTTTTCCAAAATAGTTCAGCGCTCCCCCAAAAGAGATGCTGCCCAGAACCAACAAAGATTCCATCGAGATACGCTGTTTCTTGCGATGGGAGGGCATTCTCCATGCAGCAAAAAGAAATCCGCCCGAAAGCAGCAAAAGCAATATCAAAATTGCGGTGTCCGACATTTCGAAGAAACGTTCGAATATTTCCAGAATCCATTCGTCTGCCACCAGGGTAAGAAAAGCAACCACAATACTGATGATAGCAAGAATCATCAGGTATTCTGCCACTTTTTTCCAATTGATGGTTTTTATGCTAATACTATCCCTGAGTTGCCGGCTTTGATCACTGGTCAGATAACCTTCATCTGTCCACCATTCAATGAGTCTTAAGGTGGTCTCTTTTTGTTTGCGGTTCAGCTTCATTGGTTTCTTTTATTGAAGTTGGACCCTAAATGTAATCAAATAAATCAGGACCGGGGCAAGGAGAAATAGAAACTTGTCCCTTTTTCAGGTTCCGACTCCAGCCATATTTTCCCATTCAGGACATCAATAAAACCAAGACAAATGGAAAGCCCGAGGCCCACCCCTTCATGTTTGAGCATCTTAGGGTTGTCGGAGCGGTAGAATCGTTCAAAGACCTTTTCCTGTTGTTCTTTCGATATTCCCATTCCTGTATCTTTGACAAAGAAAAGTAGTTCCTGAGGTTTTTGCTCATACCCAAATTCAACTGTTCCTTCATCGGTATATTTTATGGAATTGCTGATGAGATTGGTAAGGATTTGGTTGAGTTTGGTGTAGTCGGTATTGAAAACGAGTTCTGTATCTTCTTTTTGGAGTAACAATTGAAGGTTTTTCTCAGCTGCCTGAGGGCTAAAGAGAGCATGCAATTCCTGAAGGATTTTATTTACGGGTACGGGTGATTTGTCAACAGAGATAACTCCTGTTTCTATGCGTGACAATTCCAAAACATTATTGAGGATGGACAGGAGTTTTTCTCCGCCTGATTGTACAATGTTGATGTATTCGTTGCGTTCCTTTTCTTCAAGGCCCGGTTGTTTGATGAGTTCCGAAAAGCCGAGTATTGCATTGAGCGGGGTGCGTATCTCATGTGACACATTCTGCAGAAAAGCTGTTTTTAGCCGGTCATTTTCTTTGAGCTGTTGTTCCAGATGTTTGAATTCCGAAACATCCGTGATAAACCCTTCTATAAGATTTTGGTTTCCTGAGATGTAACCTGGGGCCGGAGCTCCCTGCTCCCAAACCCACTTCAGTGAGTTCTCTTTTGTAAATATCCGGTATTCAATCTGATAGGCTTCATTTGAGGTCATGGCTTTTTGAACGCTTTCCCATACTTTTTTCCGATCTTCAGGATGAATAAGATCTCCATAATTGATGCCGGTGCGATTGGTCAACTCCTGACGTCCATATCCGGTAAGCTTTTTACAACCGGAACTCAAATATTCCATGGGCCAGTCTGCTTCGTTGCGGCATCTGAAAGCCATGCCCGGAAGATTGTTAAGTAAACTGGCGAAGTAATTGCGGCTCTTTTTTAATTCTTGTTGATGGATTCGCTCTTCTGTCTGATCCCGGAAAACAAGAACAGCACCAATAATTTGATTGTCGTCTGAAAAAATAGGGGCTCCACTGTCTGCTATCGGGGTCTCTTTGCCATTTTTGGAAATCAGTAAAGTATGGTTGGCCAGTCCCACAATTTTTCCTTTGGAAAAGACTTCCTTTACCGGGTTAGAAACCGTTTTACGGGTGTATTCGCTTATAATATTAAACACCACCTCTATTGGTTGGCCTAATGCTTCTGGCTCTTTCCATCCTGTCAGTTCTTCACCCACTGCATTGATGTTGCGCACATATCCCTGTGTGTCGCAGGTAATAACCCCGTCACCAATACTATAAAGGGTTGTTCTGAAAAGCTGTTCCTTTTCCTGGAGCGCTTTTTCAGCCTGCTTTCGTTTGGTAATATCCTTGGCAAAAGAGAATGAAATGGTTTCACCTTCAAAATCGAGATAAGAAATAGTGACTTCCACAGGCATTATACTTCCGTCTTTTCGTTTGTGCAAGGTTTCGATAGTACCACTTCCTTTTTGTCTTATTTTTACTCTGTGTGCATGCCATTCTTTTTTGTGGGATTTGGCGAAGTTGGGATCCAGCTCAAAAATGGTCATGCTTTCCAGTTCTTCTTTGGAATACCCAAGATCCTTGCATGCCTGTTGATTTACGGTAAGGATGCGTCCGTCCTTGTCAGAAATCTGATAAATGCCTACTCCGGCATGATCCAGGCAGAACCTGTCAAGTTTCGCTTGTTGAGTCTGTGTTTTGCCGGCATGATCATTCATAAATTCTGATAGTATTGGTTGTTTGGTTCTTCATTTAACGAAATATGCATTTAATATGTTTCGGATCTATCGGGAGAAGAGGGTGAGAATTTCCCTTATTTCGCCTGCAATATTTTTAAGCTCGTCCATGGACTTTAATCGCCAGCTCCAGTTTCCTGTGGCCACCGATGGACGGTTCATTTGAGCTTCGGCCCCCCTTCCCAGCAGATCCTGAACCGGAGTTATTGCCAGCTTAGCTTGTGATGCCCATGCCAGGCGGGTCAGTATTTTATGTGTATTTTTGGATTTTACTTTAATCCCGGTATAGAGCTTTAATCGTTTTCGGGTTGCTTTATCGGCTTCGCGATGCATCCATCCTACTGCAGTGTTATTGTCATGTGTCCCGGTGTAAACCACGCTGTTGAAAGAATGATTGTGAGGAATATGCACCGATTCAGCCGAATCACTACCAAAAGCAAACTGGAGGACTTTCATTCCCGGGAGTTTGTATGCATCCCGCAATTGGTAAACTTTGTCATCTATCTCTCCCAGATCTTCAGCAATAAATGGCATTGCCGGAAATTCTTTTTTGACGACTTCAAAGAATTTTTTTCCCGGGCCTTTAGTCCAGGTTCCGTTTTCTGCGGTTTCTTCTCCTGCCGGGACTTCCCAGTAGGCTTCGAATCCGCGGAAATGATCCAGGCGCACAAGATCATAAAGTTCCAGGTTTTTTCTGAGTCGAAGAATCCACCATTTAAAATCTTCCTTCTCCATTTTTTTCCAGTTGTAAACGGGCATATTCCAAAGTTGCCCTGTTTCACTGAAATAATCAGGTGGTACTCCCGCTACCGCGTCCATGCTCTTATCGGCGCGAAGTTTGAAAAGGTGAGGATGCGACCATACATCCGTATTGTCGAAATGGACATAAATAGGAATGTCTCCGATAATGCGGATTCCATGATGGTTGGCGTACTTTTTTAATTCGTTCCATTGTTGAGAAAAAAGATATTGTCGGAATTTCTCCAATTCTACTTTTCGTTTGTTTTGCTCAAGAAACTTCTGAAGCGTATTGGCATCCCGGTCTCTGAACTCTTTGCTCCATTGATACCAGGGGGCATTGTTAAAATGTTTCTTCAGAACCGTAAAGAGGGCATAATCATCGATCCAGAATTTCTCGCGGTTGCAAAAGTCAATGAATTTTTGGTGTAATGGTGCACTACAGTGGGTCATGAAATTTTCGTAAGCCGAGCGCGTCAGCTCCTGACGGATTTCAAGTGCTTTTTTGAAGTCGGCTTTTTCGGAAAGAGCTGCTTCTTTTTCTTTGAGCTCTTTTTTGCTGATGAGGGATTCTTCGGCCAGCTTTCCCGGGCTGATAAACAGAATGTTTCCGGCGAAAGCAGAGGGGGAGGCGTAGGGCGACCATGCTGTTTCCTCTGTGGTTTGGGTGAAAGGCAACACTTGCCAGTAGGAATGTCCTGACTCTTTGAGGAAATCGACGAAACGGAATGATTCCGAACCAAAATCTCCCGATGCATATCGTCCCGGAAGCGAAGATATGTGCATTAGAATACCTGCTGCTCTTGATCTGCGACCAGCGTCGGCATGTAGAATTCCCACAGGGGCCATTTCGAATATTTCTGAAACCGATATTTCCTTTCCGGATGAGTAGGGCCGACCTGTAAATATATTGATCCAATCGGCAGGGGCATCTTGTGGTAGGATTACACGGGTGTTTCTCCAATCAATGTCATTGGGGCTTATCAATCTATTTTTTTCACTAAAGGAACTAAGGTATAAAGGAAGTATGGTCAAATGCCATTTGTCCTTGTGATGGCGGGCGAAGGCCAGGATTTTATTTTTGTGGATTCCCTTAATTTTGAGAGGCATGTACTCCCCTGAAGAAAAAAGTGTTTGGTTCTCTTTTCTGTGTCGCAGAAGCCGGTGGGTTAGCCAGAGTTTAATATGTCCGTTCTCACGGTTTCCCAACAGGTTGGGGAGAAACCTGGATGGGTGTTGTGAGTATTGTTCTTTTAGATTTTTCAGGGTTCGGTATATGGCATCGAAATCCACAGTCCTTCGGTTGTCCGGATCCACAAGTGTCAAATCCCACAGTTCAGTGCCTCTGTAAATGTCAGGAGCTCCCGGACATGTGCACTTGAGTGTGAGTTGCGCCAGGCTGTTGAAAATTCCATAATGGGCCACTTTTTGGCTGAATAGGAGCAGGGAAGGCAGAAAGTCATGATCGGCGCCGAAAATCAGAGAGATGAAGTTGTGTACCGCTTCTTCCCATTCAATATTTGGGGCATTCCAGGCACTGTTTATCTTGGCCTCACGTAATGCCTTAGTAAAGTAATCATTGATGCGTTGAATGAAATTTTTATCAATCTTTTCTTCAAAGGGGAGCGTTCCCACAATTGTCTGATAGAGGAAGTATTCTTCTGCCGGTGACGGAACCGTTTTATTATTGAGGGTTTTTCGAAATGGTTCGTTTATTTGCATCCATTGCAAAACAGCTTCCTCCCATTCCTCAGGGAATTCACTCAGTGTATTGAGTCTTGCTCTTACGTCTTCGCCGCGTTTGGTGTCATGAGTCGAGGTTGCATTCATGGTCAGGGGCCATTTTTCCTGACGGGCAATCATAGACTGGTGGAATTCTTCCACACTTTTCCCTTCTATTAACGGAGTGTCCCCCACCTCATTGTGGGCGATGAAGCAGGTGTAGCGGTACATGGCTGTGTCTTCCACTCCTTTGGCCATCAGGGGCCCTGCCAGTTGCATCATGCGACCCAGGAATTCCAGAATCCGGTTGTCCCTGTCTCCTTTGACTCTTTTTTGCTCGAAAAACATTTCTTCAAAAAACGGAAGAACGGATCCAATACTGTCATCCTGCCCAAGGGCATCGGTCATGGCTTTTTTCATTACCTCTTTTTCCGTCCCTGTAAGCGGCAAACCGGAGGGATAAATTCTATATACAGGAAATGCAATCAGAATCCGGGCCAATAAATTTTTTACTTCTTCGTGGGAAAGCTGGTCAGTCATTTCGGAGTCCAGAATTCTCAGACGGAAAAAGAGTGCCGTGAGGTTGTTGAGCTCTCCCTGCATACGACCTCTCAGGATTAGTTGTTTTGCATCATTAATAAGGTCATCCACCGTTTGCTCCTCACCGGTAATTTTGAAATAAAGAGAACGCAATGTTTCCATGCCTTTGCGACGGGTGAAAAGCTGATTTACCTGTCCCAGAAAATCGTAGCCGGTAGTGCCTTGTACCGGCCAGTTGGAGGGTAATTCTTCTTCGTGCTCCAGAATTTTTTCAACTGCAAGGTAACAGTTACTTCCGGTAAGCTTTCGAAGTTTATGCAGGTACTCGACAGGATATTTAAGACCATCAATGTGGTCTATTCGTAAACCGGTGAATGTGTGATTTTTGGTTAGCCGGCTGATGGTCCGGTGGTAAAGGTTAAAAACTTCATCATCTTCCATTCGCAGACAAATCAGATCGTTTACGGTAAAAAAACGTCTGTAATTGATGGTGCCTTCTGTCTCTTGCCAATATACAAGCCGGTAATGTTGGTTTTCGAACAAGGCCTGCATTAAATCCTGATTGTCGGAAACTGCTGCTGACAGCCGCTCAAAAAAATCTGCCACATTTTTATTAGACGATGAAAGATTGGATAGGTCTTGTTTGAATCGTTCCCATTCTCCGTTTAAGAAGAGATAATCGGGCGATTTTTCCTCGAGTTGATACTGGTCAATTAACAGTGAGAGCTGAGAAGGTAAAGAATCAGTTGATTTTTCCAGTAACCATAAAAAGGATTCAAACCTCAGTGGCCAGTGGTTTTGATAATAACTCAGGAAAAAAGCTCCCTGAATATATAGGAGGTTGAGTTCTTTATTGGTCAGTATTTTTTGTGGCACATCACCCAAAAAGGGAACCATAATCTTATTCCGGTATTGGGGATGGTGAATGTCTGTATCAAAAACGGAGGCATATTCCGATTCGCGGCCTTTCTCCAGGAAATCCATCAGCCAAAGATTGTAGTGATTGAATGCCGTATGGTTGGGAACGATGTCCTGAATCCACCCAATGCGCTTGTTCCTGAGGTTTTTTGATGTTTTTTTGAGTTGTTCTTCAGTCCCTATTTCCGGATTGATCTGGAGGGGGTTGGTAACATCGTAACCATGCAAGCTTCCCGGAGTGGCCATAAATACAGGGCTTGCATATATGGATCCTACGCCCAGCAGATGAAAGTATTCGGTCAGCTCACGGGCATCTTCAAAGGTGAAGTCTTTATTGAATTGTAGCCGGTAGGTGGAAACAGGTTGATACATATTTTAGCCTGATTGGATTTCTTTTACAAGTTATAATTTTTCTGTCAGGGTACATGATTCTGCCGGAAGAAATAGGCTGTTCCCTTCTGCAAGATCACTTAATCCTTCCATTGAACCTCCAAATTGCAATAAAGCAGAGGAGGTAATTATTTCTCCGGGTGAGTCGACTATAAACGGTTCCTTACCAAAGTTCAGGAAGCAGTGAAGACTTTTGTTTCGAAAGTTATAATTAAGATGAATCACTTTATCACTAATGTTTCCGGCGCTGAAATTTTGCCTTGAATCTTTGTTCCAAAAGGGTTGGGATTTCCGATAATCAATCAGGACCCGATACCAGCTCAGTAAATTGTTTTGCAGTGTACTTCTTTCTTTAGACGGGGTTAGAATACATTTCCTGAAAGTAGCTTCAGCTTGAGGATCCGGAGGGTTCAGATCTCTCATGAAATCCTTGAATTCCTTTTTTCTTCCCTTACGCACATTTTGGATAAGTTGTTCGTCTGTGTGGCTCACAAAGTAAAGAAACGGATGCTGCTCGCCATATTCTTCTCCCATGAAGATCAAGGGGGTAAATGGAGAGAGCAGTGTTGCTGCAGCCACTGTTTTTTGCATTTCAAAACTAACCAGATGAGAGAGCCGGTCACCCAGCATCCGGTTACCAATCTGGTCATGGTTTTGAGCAAAAACAACAAACTTATGTCCCGGTTGATGGTCGGTATTGCTGCCAAAGTTTTTTTTGCGGTGTGGTGAATAAATGCCATCATACACATACGCATGGTTGTATGATTTAACTACCGGGCCTATGCCTCCAAAATCGCTGTAATAACCATTTTCTTCCCCTGTTACCAGGGAGTGAAGCGCATGATGGAATTCGTCACACCACTGGCTGTCCAGGTTGTAACCTCCCCGTTCGGACGGATTGAGGTATTTTACATCATTCAGATCGCATTCGGCAATCAGGAAATGCTGGTTTCCCGTGGCATTGTTGTGTTCTGTTACCCGCTCTTTTAACTCGGACAGGAAGTGTTTGACTCCAAGGTCCTTGATGGCATGAACCGCATCAAGTCGTAAGCCATCTATGTGAAAATCGCGTATCCACATCATCGCGTTTTCCAGAAAAAAATTACGAACCCCATCGCTCCAGGCATCATCATAGTTGATGGCTTCGCCCCATGGAGTCTTATACTTGTCGGTGAAATAGGGGCCGAATTTCTTTAAACAATTGCCCTCGGGCCCCAGATGATTGTAAACTACATCCAGCATTACTGCAATGCCGTTAAGATGACATGCGTCTACCAGTTTCTGGAGTCGATATGCGCCTCCATACGAATGTTGCGCAGCATAAGGAAAAACACCATCATATCCCCAGTTGCGATTGCCTGGAAAAGCGGACACCGGCATCAGTTCAATGGTGTTGATCCCCAGTTTTTTAAGTTCTTTGAGCTTTTTGGCAATACCCGCAAAAGTGCCTTCCGCAGAGAATGTGCCGGTATGTAGTTCGTAAATAAGCAGTTGGTGAATGGGAATGCCATTCCAGTGCTGATCTCTCCATTCATAAGCACTTAAATCCACAACCTGTGATGGGCCGTGCACCCCTTCCGGTTGAGAGCGCGAAGCCGGATCGGGCAGTTGTTCTTCATCCACTATGAAATGATAAAGATCTCCTTTGGTTAACGGGAGGTTATATCCTTCCCAATAGCCTCCAGTTGACTGATAGAGTGGAATGCGTGTTTTGTCAGTCTTTTCGATGGCCACCGTCCCGGCAAAAGGAGCCCATACGGATGCGGTTACATAATTCTCTTTACTTTCACAGGTGATTCCTGGTCTTAAATAATTGTGAGAGATGGGCATTTCAGTAAACTTTTAGATCTTGTGAAGAAGCACGATCGGTATGCTAATTTGCGAAGTCAGGGCTGTTTTTATTTTGTTTTGGATTCTTTGAAAAGAACCACAGACCTTCCCTGTATTTCTATTTCCTGCGCTGCAGAAAGTGAACCAGTTAGTCCTTCTTCATCGAACGAGGCGTCGAAAGTGTCCATGATTTTGATCCATTTTTTGCCCCATTTTTCATCAGGCAGATGAAAAGGCAGAGAATCATGGTAGGAGTTAAACATGATATAAAAACTGTCATCCACCAGCGGTTCACCTTTCGACGAAACAGCTCTGACGCCATGTCCGGACAAAAATACCCCCAGCGATTTGGCAAAAGAAGAGTCCCAGTGTTCTTCGCTCATAGCCTCGCCTTCAATGGTAAACCATTCTATGTCGGTCACATCTTTCCCTTTGATGGGCTGGTATTTGAACCATTTTTTCCGGCAGAAAACGGGGTGCTTTTTTCTGAAATTGATCAGTGCTGCTGTAAAGTTAATCAGTTGGTCGTCTTTGGTGTCCCAGTTAATCCATGACAATTCATTGTCCTGGCAATAGGCATTGTTGTTCCCTTGCTGAGTGCGGCCAAGTTCATCCCCCGCTACCAACATTGGTACGCCCTGAGAGAGAAAGAGGG
>DHQK01000144.1 GCA_002411085.1 Marinilabilia sp. UBA5340
GCTTGTTGCTTCGCAACTTTTGGTCACCGAATGGCACGAAAAAACGCGAATTATTCTTTTCGAACATTTGTTGCTTCGCAACACTTTAGAATCGCTGCTTGCAGTTCTTTCCCATTCTTGTACTTTGCGACATTCAGTGACACCTCCACAAACGGTGCAGCCGTTTAGTAGTCTATCTGTAAACCTCTTTTTCCTTAAAATATGATTATTTTGGGTTTTAAGGGATTCTCCGGATTATGGTTGGTTAAAAAATGATAATTTATGAATATTTGGTGACTTATCTTTAGAATAGGTTATTGATGGTTCTTTTAGGCTGTAATCTCGGTTTTCCAAAATTAATGAGTATTCCCAGTCTTTTATTTGTCGCTTTAAGGTAATTTAAAAGCTGTGACTGGTGTTCAGAATTCAGATCGCATAAAGCCTTTGTTTCCACTATTATTTTGTCGTAACAGATGAAGTCTGCAGCGTATTTTTTCTTTAAAGTGTGGTTTTTGTAACTTATTTCTAGTGGTACTTCCCTTTTGTATGGGATGTTTTTGTTTTTGAATTCAATTTCATAAGCCTCCTGGTTCACCCTGTGTAATAGGGTTCATTGCAAAGAAAATTCTTTATTCTATTCTTGATATATCTTTTGCCATAAGTTGTTTTTAAGTATTTCTCTCTATGAGTGGCATCCTGTTGGTTTAAACAAGCCTCGAAATATACCAGTTTTAGTGGTATTCGATTTTTAGTAGAAGCTACTTCTCCATTATTATGGGCTTTCAAACGTTCTTCCAGGTTAGAGGTGTATCCTGTGTAGAACATTTTATCTTTTTGACTATATAAAACGTATGTATAATACATTATTACACAGGGTAAACTTCCATTGCGGCACCAACAATTTTGAAGGATTCATCCTTGTAAAGGATTTGATTTTGGGCTAAGAGATCTGGCATGAATTATGAGTTTTTGGTTTTGAACTAATGGATATGTGCTGCGTATAGCTGTTGCTTCGTAATGTTTTTGTCTGCAAATGATACGAAAGAACGCGAATGTATAGGCTACTGCCTTCATGTTGTGATGCAACATCTTTTAATTCGCGTTAATTCGTGCCATTCGGTGACTTTTAATAAAACGGCGAAGCCGTTAAAATAATCTAATTAAAAATCTTTATTATCGGAAAATTAGGTGATTGGATATTTAAGATTTTGTGTTGTTTTGCTGAAATAAATTATGAATATCTCTGATATGAGCTAAGAGCTAATAAGTTTCTTCACGCGTTCATCCAGGGCTTTCTGGTCTTTGGTGAAAGCAGCGACCCCGCCCAGTGTGAGGAGCGTGTCGATGGCCGTCTCGCCCCGTGAGATGATGCTTGCCCAGCGGTCGTGACGTGGTATTTTGCCATCATCGGTGATGAAGAGCTCTTCAATGGGGGTGAGGTGTGGAAATATGTCGGGGATTCCGGATTCACGAAGGATATCCACCAGTTCCCATGCGTTGTCGGGGATGTTGTTTTGCAGTTCGCGGAATACGCGCTTCTCTGTTTCGGACACACTCCAGAGTTTGTCAATCTGGATTTCGGAAGTGGCGACACCCGGTTCATATACGATGTGGAAATCGTGATCGTTCATGGGATGGTATGGGCCGCTGAGCTTTTGCAGTCCTTCCGTCAGTACTTTCTCGGGAATGGTCATGACATCAATGCCGCACAAAGCAGGAAGTTGGGTGTATTCACGGATGCTGGCAGCGATGAGTTTGGTTTTAAGGCCCAGGTCGTTTCGCAGGGTACGCAGGCATTTCTGGGCGTGGTGCACGGTTTTCTCTCCCGGGCCTGAGGCTTCTCCGAGGTGGTTGTCGCTCATGTAAGCCCCGATTCGCCCCATGAAAACGTTGGTAAAGGCGGGTTGTGCCAGCAGGGAGGCCAGCATATTCTGCCGGACACTGAACAGCAGGGTGAAATTCACGGGAATGCCCATTTCATGAAGTTTACGGGCTCCGATCAATCCCGAGGGCGACATGGGAATCTTTATGAGGAAATTCTTTGGGGCAATTTTGTGAAAGCGCTGGCCATAGTGTACGATACCATCCACGTCGTGTGTGACATCGGTATGCAGTTCCACACTCACCATTCCGCCGTAGCGTTTGACCAGTCGCAGGGCATGCAGTGCATTGAGCAGGAATGCAATCTCCACGATGCGTTTTTGCGGCGGCAACTCATCGAAGCGGTGTGCATTTTCGCGGATGACAGTGTCATAAATACCTTTCTGAACCTCTTTGTTGAGCAGCGTGTTGTTGGTGGTCATGGCTGAGACTTCCGGTGTGATGAGTCGGTCGATGGCATCCATATCGCCGGTGTCGAGCCATATTTCACTGCCCGTCTCTTTGCAGGCTTTCATCAGTGGCTGTGAGGGATTGGCGTTTACCTTTGGATCATCGAACCGGTTTAGCAACTCCGGTAATATCTGTTCGGGAATGGGTTGTGTACTCATAGTTCTATCGTTTTTAGCCTAAGATAGTTAAGATTTTGTGAAAATTCAAGGGGCGGGAGGCATGGAGCATGGAGCATGGGG
>DHQK01000155.1:0-1204 GCA_002411085.1 Marinilabilia sp. UBA5340
TTTAGCCCCATATCCTGTGCCAACTGAATCAAGCTCTTGTTGGTAATGGAAGGGAGAATAGATTTGGATTCCGGGGTAATATAAGTATTGTCTTTGATTCCAAAAAAGTTGGCCGGACCACACTCATCAATAAATTTCTTTTCACGACTGTCGAGATACAATACTGCAGAATATCCCTTGTCTTTAGCCAGCATACCGGCTTTCAGACTGGCAGCATAGTTTCCGCCCACTTTAATATTTCCGGTTCCCTGGGGGGCGGCACGGTCATATTCGCGCATTACGGCCACATTGGTAAGCTTAAACCCTTCCTTAAAGTAAGGTCCTACGGGAGTAACAAATACCATGAACAAAAATTCTTCAGCAGGCTGCACCCCTACCTTCGGTCCTGATCCAATCAGCAAAGGACGAATATACAATGAAGCTCCCGACTCATAAGGCGGAACAAAACGTTTGTTGAGTGATACTACTTTTGTTACCGCCTTCACAAAAAGTTCTTCAGGCACTTCGGCCATCATAATGCCCTGGGCAGATGAAATCATCCGTTTGGCATTGTCGGCAGCACGAAAAATCCGGATTTTATCGTCCTTTCCGCGAAAAGCTTTGAGCCCTTCAAAAGACTCTTGTCCATAATGCAGGGCAGTAGCTGCCATGTGAATATTAATCTGATTGGAGGAAGAGACTTCCAGTTCGCCCCATTTTCCGTTTCGATAATAACAACGAACGTTGTAGTCGGTATCCAGATAGCTAAAGGATAAGTTTGGCCAGTCTATGTTCATGACAATATTGGTTTTAAACAATCATAATAATGGGTCTAAAGTTAATGATTTTTCGCTAAAGAGATATGAATAAAATCAGCCTCTGAACATGTTTTTGAGCAACGACTTATTGCCTGTCTATAAAATCGGGAAAGTCTTTAAAAAGTCATGTATCTGGCCAAAAAGTGCCAGTTACAATGTTTGCCCCGATTTTTCTTCGGGAGCTTGCGAAGCCTGAAAATACGCAGTCCCGAAGTAGCTTGTGTAAGGTTTTTTGAAAAAAACCAACAAAAAGCACAATCGGGATGAGGAATTTTCGGGCAAGCGTAACGCAGTAAATGGTACTGTATGGACAAACACTACTTAAAGAACAACAGCACAGCAGATAAAGCAATCACCACCGTCACAAAAATCCGGAATTCCCGCTCGGGAATAAATCGTACCAGGTA
>DHQK01000155.1:1368-9297 GCA_002411085.1 Marinilabilia sp. UBA5340
CCACCCGTGACCCCGAGTATTCGTGCAAACCAGTTCTTCCGTGTAAAACCATCCGGGCCGCCGGAATAGTCACGATAAAAAATCAAACCCAGACATAACAACACAGAAATACCGATCACATTGCGAAACTGATTATCAGAAATCATCCCTCCAACTACCAACGCAATGACGATTCCAACCAATGCATAAGGATACAGTTTCTTGATGTGTTCCCACCGCAGACTTTTGTAGTAATAACGAATAGCAAAAAGATCGCCAAAAACCAGAAATGTCACCAACAGACCGGCCGAGGCCATACCTCCGTAGAAATGCGCCAGCAATGGGATGGTGACCATCGCAATCCCTTTCAACCCGCTTTTGGAGACACCAACCAGCCAGGCACTGAATAATGTCACCAACCAAATTCCCCAACTTGTATGTAATGGGTTAATAATAGATTCTATCATGGTGCAAAGAAAAGAAAAAAAGAGCAGAGGGCGCGAAGCGAGGAGCACGGTGCATAGAGCATGGGGAAAGAGTTTTGTGCTAACAGACTAAAACATATCATCCAAAAGCAACAGAATATCCCGCTTAGACATAAATCAATTCTGAGTTAATGGATTCCAAATATTTATCTTTCACCCCATTTTTTGAAACCAGATCCACCTGCATACCGGTAATATCTTCCAGCTCTTCACCAATAAAAACTATAAGTCATTGTATATATGCACCCAGGCTCTTTTTAACAAACGATTGTAATTCCACTTAATCCTATAGTTACGCAACTCGCAATAAGCTTTTTCACTTCGTCAACTCCCTGATCACTTTCGATGCTGCCATCATCCCGAAAATGGCCGGCATATAAGAAATAGTGCCTACTGTCGTCTTTTTGTTACGTTCTCCCTCGGTGGCAACAATCACCGATTTATGGACTGGCTCGGGACTGAATACCACATCAAACCCTTTCTTAATATCAAACTTGGTGAGTCTTTTGCGCACCATACGCGCCAGGTTGCAATGATAGGATTTACTGATATCGACAATTTCCACTTTTTCAGGATTCATTTTCCCCCCTGCTCCCATAGAAGCGATCAAGCTTCGCTGATGTTTCATCGCTGCAACAATCAGAAAAACTTTAGGGCTAAGCGAATCAATGGCATCCACCACATAGTCGAAAGGTTGCTCCATTAAGGCATCAAAATCTTCCCCGGTGTGAAAAAAATTCCTGGAATGAAGGATCACTTCAGGGTTGATTGCTTTTAACCGCTCCACCATCACGTCAGTCTTCGGCATCCCTTGTGTAGCTTCCAGAGCTGGCAATTGTCGGTTTCGGTTTGACGGCTGCACCACATCCCCGTCAATAATGGTGAGTTCTCCAACTCCTGCGCGCACCAGCATTTCGGCACACCAGGAACCGACACCTCCAAGTCCGGCAACCAGCACATGTGCTTTATTTAGCTTTGTAACATTTTCTTTTCCGATAAGTAGTTCGGTACGTTCCAGCCACTCCATGATCATTATTTTTGTGGGCCCAAAGGTAATAGATCGTTAGATTTTTTGAAGTAAGAGGTTCGACAAAAGGATGAATTTAACCACGTTTCAATGCAGGAATCAGTTTCTCACCGTTTCTCCTGATGGCTTCTTGAAGGGCTTTCACAGAAATTTCCCTTATCACAGCTGCTTTGTCATACAAAGCCTCAATGGATTTGTTGGTATGATCCGTTTCCAGCAGGAAACGATCTTCCGGTACCTGACGAAATGACTCAGCCGCTTTGTTTGATGGATATAAAATTTTGGGGCCAAAAGATAGGTAAAACCCTGCTTCAAGGAATTGCTCCATCTCCTGCGGATGACCGCTAAACCCATGAATGATCCAGGGCTGAGCAGGATTCATGGTTTTCCGCAGCTTCAATACTTCATTATTTGCTTTTACAGAGTGAATAATCAAAGGCTTTTTAACGATTTCGGAGATCTCAATTTGTTGACAAAACAAACGTTTCTGCACATCCAGCGGAGGCCCTTTCACTTTATCCAACCCGGCTTCTCCAATAGCAACGACTCTGGTAAAATGAGCCGCTTCCCGCACGTGTCCGAGCAACTTTTCAGGGTCGTGTCCCTGAATATACCAGGGATGAATTCCATAAGAGAGAAAAACTCCGGTGCGCTGATCACAAACAGGTTCCGGCGCGACACAACTAATGATTGCGTCTGTATCCTGAGATTCTTCCGGCCAGGTGTGGGTATGAAAATCAAGGTATCGCATAGGTTTGATTTTAAAGGTAAACTGAAACGGGCAGGATAAAGTTCTAAGAATATTAAAACTTAACCTGCCCGTAACACAGTTTCTTATAATTCCTCAAAATGAATTCTTCTGCATTTGAAGCATTTTCCTGTTATGGCTTCGTCACGCGTACTTTATACCCTCCGACTCTTGCTCTGACAGCATGCTTGTACATCGCTTCACAACTGACCGGAGGTAAATAATACTCTCCCGGGAAGGCAGCATGCACAACCACCACAAATTGTTTGGTGCTACCGGCATCAAGGTCGAAATAAGATAATACGCGGTCGTCACGAATATCCCTGTAATCGGGTACATCAAGTTCATGTGTATTATTCCCTTCCAGACGGGTATTTCTGATTTCCCATCCCGAAGGAATCATCTGCGTAAGTGCCAGGTTCTCCACATCTCCGGCAGTCCCGGGATTGCTGATTTTCACAACGTATAGAAAGTCAGTACCCTGCTCAATCTCACGGGGTGACAAACGGGTTCCTTCCATCGTAGTAAAACGGGTTTCCAACTTCAGATTTTCGGCAAAAGCAGAAGAATCAATGCCTGCCGGGGTACCGCTTAAAACCAGAGAGGCATACAACTCCCCATCCGTATCGTTGGTTACATTCACACTCCCTTTCACTTTGGAAGGAATCTCAAAATCACGACGAGAGACGGGCTTATCAGTGCCTACAGTCACCGCTTGTTGATTATTGACGGCGTAGGTAAACTGCAGGGACTCATCCGCCATATTCTGTCCGGCAAAGCTCACAATACTCATGAGCGTCCAGGCTGTTGTCTGCGTGCTGTACCAATGTTGTTTGCTGAGTTTTTCGGCAGCCTCTCTGACGAGCGGAAATGCAGCCTCTTTTCGTCCAAGCAGACTGAGTGCATTAATCAGAATGGCCTGGTCACGAAGTTCCGAGCCATAAGTTCGATAGAGCACCTTGGTATTACTTACACCCTTGGCATCATCCATCAACTCCCCGGCTACCTCATGCATACCCGAAAGCACATAGGCTGAAGCCAGCATCCAACGTGCCTGAAGGGCCATTTCGTCTTGCTGACGCAGTCGGTTCATTGCTCCAACCAACGGCTCTCCGGCAAGTGCCAACGTATACAGACGGTAAGCCTGCAGCATCTGCTCTGAACCGTAATAACGGGTATCCGAATCAGGCAGCCAGGCTTTAGCCCGTTGTTTCTGCCATTTCAGCCAGCCCGATTTCACCGAAGGCTTCACCATGTACCCCTGTTTCTCAGCTTCCAATAAGAAATGACCTGCATAGCTGGTCCCCCATTCGTTGGGATAAGACTGACCGGGCCAATAGGCAAATCCTCCCTCCGGCGTTTGGTAATTACTATATCGTTGCAGAACGCTACCAATATTTTCACGCGCTTTTGCTTTTTGATCTTCATTCAGCTCCATAACCTTATCCAGGTACAACTGCGGAAATCCTCCGGAGGTAATTTGCTCAATACAACCGTGTGGGTAATCCAGCAGATAATTGAGACGCCGCGTCAGATCCATCGGTGGAATCGCACTCACTTCCATCTGCATTGAGTTGGTTCCTTTGATGCCCGGCAATTCATATTCCAAAGATTTGGAAGCACCATTTTCAATCCTGCTGAAAACCGTCTTCGTCACCGGCGGATTGGGCATCCTTATCTCCAGATTTTTTGTAATCACATCTTTCTCCCCCTTCCCTTCTGCCGAAATAGTAAGTTTGGACAGACCGATAATCTCTTTGGTCCCAATTTCAAAATAGACGGTTTTCTCTCCGGGTCCGTCAAACTTAACATTGCGTGAATTTCCATCTATCAGGTTATAGTGCTCCGAACCTTCCAGAGAAACACGAACATCGGAGATGTTTTCTTCAGTGACAAAAACTGTCACCGGCAACCAAAGACGCTCATCCGGCCCCATCATTTTGGGCAAAGAGCTCCATACCATGACCGGTTTTTTCACTTTCACTGTAGCATCATTGCTGCCAACGGCTGTACCATTGGTCCCAATCACCATCACCCTCACAGAGCCAGTATATTCAGGAACTATAAATCGAAGTTTCTCACTTCCTCGCTTTAGGTGATAAGGCCCAAAGAACCGCACCATAGGCTCAAACCTGCGCATCTGATTTTTGCTTTTGTCACCGGAAAGTTCACCACTTCCTCCAACACTAAAAAGCTGCTCTATTTTTCCACCAAAAGCTCCGATGACCTCATCATACAAGTCCCAGGTTTTAATCCCCAATGCCTGTCTGGAGTTGAATCTCTGCCACGGATCAGGAGTGCGGAAACCCGTCAGATCAAGCAACCCTTCATCCACAACGGCCACCACATAATCAAAAGATTCATTATTGGCTTCACTCACTTTGATGACAGCCTCCTCGCCTGGCCGCCAAGAGTCCTTTGTTTCAAGTTCCGGCTGCAACCGCGTTTCCGGGTCTTCGATCATTACAGGAACAATACCATACAACCGAATAGGCCGGTTGTTAGCCGTTTGGGCGTGAGGCTGAATCAATGTAATGCTCACATAAATATTTGGGCTCATCTCCCGAGTAGCTTTAAAGCTGAACCGGGTCTCTTTGGATTCCGGATTCACCCACCAGCTTTTAAGAATACGGCTACCTGTCTCGATACTTACCAGCGCACGCCCCTCTTCGGAAGAAGGGAATGTCACCGACACATCATCACCCACCTTATAACTCTTTTTATCGGTGGAAAACACCAATTGAGAAGCTCCGTCACCACCGCGCGACTCACGAGCCCATCCGGGCCAGTCAACCTGCACTGTAGTAGCCGTAGAATGTCCGGAGGAAGCATTCACGACGCGAATCAGGTATCGGCCCCACTCCGGTTTGTCGATACGAAAATCAAAACTGGCCCTGCCATCTGAGGAGGTCGTCACCAATCCTTTGTGGATGCGACTTCGGCTATTAAAAGTCACATAGCGACCAAGATCTTCATCCGATTTCTCCCACCACCAGCGCCATTCTATTTTGTAAATACTGTAGGTCAGATCCTGTCCTCCCACAGGTTTGCCATTGGCATCCACGCTCACCAGCTCAATCTTATGATTCTCATCGGTTAGCAACAACCCCCGATCATCGCCGGAAGGAGTGCGAATACCGGTATACACATCATAAGGAGACAAAGGCATACTTTTAGAAGCGATGCTAAAAGCCCCGCCTTCTTCAAAAACCCTGGACATAAACCGGGCGGTCAGTTTCCCTGGAGCCCGCTGATAATCAGGGATCATCTTACGAAACTGCGTATTGCCTTTTTCGTCCAGAATGCCTTCGAAGATGGTGGTTTCGGAAGCATCCAGTGTCCGGGTAATATCCTCAAAGAGATAGCCCGGAAAATCCGGGAATCTGGTGGCAGCATTCATTACATTCATTCTCACGTCCGCCTTCAGGTCTGTTGCAGGTGAACCATGCAACCACTCCGAATGCAGCGTAAAATCGCTTGCTGCTCCCGATCGGAGTTCTTCTCCATCAACTTTAAGGTCTATTTTTAACCGGTTTGGACGGATGGTCTCTACGCGTAAAGTCTTCTCAAAACCGACACCTCCCATACTTATCCGAGCCAACCACATCCCTGTCGGTGCTTCTTCTCCGGTTTTCGTGCGGAAGGTATAGAGCAGATTCTCGGGATGCACACTCACCTGACGATCCACCAGTCTTCCGCGTGGATCTGTCAGTTCAAAGGTGACAGGATGATTCGACGGCAAAGTTCCGGGCTGACTTTCCACGGGCATAAAAGAGACAAAAATGGAATCCCCGGGACGCCACACACCGCGCTCTCCGAAGATAAAACCACGCAACCCTTCCTTTACGGTTTCCCCTGAAATATCAAAACGATCCAGAGGAAGGGCTTTCCCTTCTTCCAGCTTCAGATAACCCCGCTGCTTTCCCTGCTTGGCGATCAGCAAAAACGGAGTCTCCTCAAAAGCCATGGCAGCAAACCCTTCCTTATCGGTAGAGGCATAGGCCATTTCGACCATTTGCAAATTATAAACCTCAACCTCAACACCTTTGAGGGGCTCAGAAGTACGCAAATCGGTAACCGTCACCAACATTTCTCCGTTGGCTCCCCGTTTGGCCATCAGTCCCAAATTAGATGCCAGCACATTAGTGGCCACCCAGCGATCCTGGGTATAATAAGAATCGGTACAGGGATCATCACGATCGTACCAATTGTAACCAGCCGGATAATAATAAGGCGAAGTAGAATAGTAATTATCCGCTTCATCCCAGAAATCTTTATCACGATCTGTTTCATCAGTGACATTTATCTCAGGTTCATCCTCGGAACCGGCACAGGGATAAATGGCATCTCCCTTTTCAAAGCCCAGCTCCACCCGGTAGATGGCTCCCGGTTCGGGTTGAATAAATTTCGAAAGATCCAGTGAGAAAGTATTCCATTTATTTAAACTCAGCGTGGGATCGTTATCGATTGCTATTCGCTGTTTATGAACCAATCGTCCTGCCCGTTTTAGCTGTGACTCACCTCCCAATTCATTGATCTGCAAAAAATGACCAATATTGTGCTCATAGATTTTAATTATCCGCACTTTAACGGATTTGAGGCTAACGGCTTTAAAAGGCAGAAACAACCCATCAGAAAAAGGCATGATTGTCCCATCGCCCAGCAACTCCACCTGAGGTTTTTCGCTGGAAAAAGAAAAGGTGAATTCCCCCTTCTTATCCAGTGACATCCCGGCTGCATTTTTTATTTCGGGTAAAATTTCGAGTTTTCGCGTTCCTGAAAGAGACTCTCCCGGATACAATTCAACCTGATTGTTATCCAGGTTCCAGTCGAGATCTATCCCTTTCATCACAAACAGACCCGAAATATCCTGTGCCGGATCTATCGGATCACTGAAAGTAACCGTAATTACGTTGCGGGGAGAAGTTTCCATTCGGGCAGAGACAATCTCAAACTCATCAATGGCAGGAACGGTTATTTCCAACTCCCGGTCATCATCAGGAGAAAGCGGCCCTTCCGGGACTTCAACAACCAATGTTCTGCCAGAGTTTCCCCGGGCCAATTTGGAGACTGTCAATTCATGGGTTCGGCCGTCGATATGACTCCATTCCGGATCAACTTTTTCTCCATCATAAGTGACAAGCACCTGGTCTTCTACCATTTGATTATCGGCCACATCAGCCAGCGCCACACGTGCCGTAACAATATACAGATCATACTCCGAAACGGATACCGGTTTTATACTCCCGGTACTCAACCAGGCATTTTGAGGCACCGTTCTGAAGGTGAAAAAGAAAGTCTCCTCTTCATCAGGCAGCAGACGTGGCAAATCGATCTCCACTTTGAATTCAGTTCCCGAAGGAAGAATTTCATGAGGTTTGAATACCAATGTCCGGTTACCGGCCCATACAGCCTCCCCTTCCACCGATGGCGAAACAGAAATGATCCCGTCACCGACAGCCTTGCCGGCCTCTGCTTTGGGAACCGGTGACGAAAACTCCACCATGACAGGAGATCTTGCAGATACCTGACCAGAGGTAAAGGCACTGATTTTTGAATGAAACGGGGAATGTGCAGGGGCATCCTTTTTTGAAGAATCACATCCAATCAATAAGAATACGGCAACCATGAAAGATGCCAGGAGAGTAAAAAACTTCATTCGCATAATATTTGTTTGTTAAGGTTACAAT
>DHQK01000082.1 GCA_002411085.1 Marinilabilia sp. UBA5340
TAATCCTGCTTTCGATAAAGAATCCGGTAGTCTTCCCCCGGAAGCTCAAAGTCAGGATGAACAGCAATGGCAGAAAATGTGGCGCAGCTACTTTAAACACATTGCCATTAAGGAACGAGCGAATCCTCGTCTTCAACGCCAGTTTATGCCTAAGCGGTTCTGGAAACATCTGACGGAGAAGCGGTGAAGTGCTGATTCGTTGATGAGCTAACTGCAGAAGGCAAGTCCGTATCTTCTCCGTACCAGCTTCCTACCTGTTATTGATCAAAGTCAAATTAAACTCAATATAAAGTTATAGTAAAGTCGAATTAAATTCAATTATAACTGAATTTAATATGACTTTATAATGAATTAATAATGTCTGAACTATTACTTTATAGAGAACAAGTTATGACGGAGGTAAGTAACAGTTTTCTGGTAGGTAAAAAGTGATTTTTCAGGTTATTTACGGAAATCGGTTTGATAACCGATTTTCACTTGTCAACTCAATTTTTGTTGAGGCCATGTTGAGTGATAATACGGACGATATTTCTCAAAAGATTGATAAATTGGAAGAGAAATTGGATAATTATATGAAGAATGATTAGTCTATCGTAGGTATCCTCATGTATTACAGAATCAACCTTTGATAGAAAGGAATAGCTGTTCTTGGAAGTGTTTTGATTTTCGATCAATGACTATAATGAACTCATTCATGCTTGCATCTGTTCTACCAATAAACAGGTAAGCTATGAGTAAAACTTTTGGGCTGATATTAATTGTATTTTGGGTTATTCCGTTTTTTATTCATGCTTCCGAAGATGATGATTGGCAGCTCAGAAAAAATGAAGAGGGGATAAAAGTCTATACCAGAGCAAAGCCCGGGGCTGAGATATATATGTATAAAGTTGTAACTCAAATTTCGGTAAAGCCCGAAATCATCTACCGACAGGTGATTGATTTTAAAGAAAATTTGAAGCACATGGAGTTGGTTGATTCACTCAGGCTGCTGGATCATAAAAAAGACGAACGGTACGTAAATTACATGCGTTTTAATATGCCCTGGCCGGTAAAAAACCGGGAGATGGTCATGCAAATGCTGGTGACTCAGGATCAGGATGGTATTTACCTGGAATCAAATGATGTGCCGGAATCTCTTTCAAAAAGTAGTGACAATATTCCTATCGCAGATTTTCAGGAAAAGTGGATTATTAAACGAGGGGCAAGCGACAATCAAAGCCTGATTACCGTTACGGGTTGGGTAGATCCCGGTGGATCAGTGCCGCTTTGGGTGGTAAACCTGTTCAGTGCCCGAACGCCTTTTCGTTTTATTTCCGGAATAATTGAAGAGGTGAAGAAGGAGCTTTAGGGGGTGATATGCAGTGCAGGCGGTTTTAATAACGTGATCCGTTTCCGAAAGGAATACTGGAATGGTCTAATGTACCTGATCCCGATAAATGCAGGACACGTTGTGGTTAAAAAATTCCGTTTCTATGGTGAGAGAATACGAATCTAAAATCATCAAAACTCTCCAAAAAATAATCAACCTTTTTGGCTATCTTTGTGTTTCTTTTCAAAAAACAGGAATTGAGAGACACAGATCACATAAAAAGTGCCCGGAAGATGTTGGCTGATTACATGACATCCGGAAAGTCGTTTGTATCATACAGATTGCCGGGAGAGAAGCAGGGTTATAGCTTCCAGGTGGGTAAAGTGCAGTCTTTCAGTATTTCAGGGTTTACCCCGGGGGCGTTTGGAGATGCTTTTATTATAGCTCCCTTTGAGATCTCCAAAAGTGCTTTTGCGCTTTGGCCGTTATCCGGAATATCGAGGGTAGTGGTAGAATCAGAGAATTCTGAACTGGAGGTTCGGAGGAAAAAACCTTTTCGTTTGCTTCAGGAGCGTGAAGAACTTCGCAAGGCTTATGGCCAATCTTTTTCAGTCATCAAGAAAGCGCTGGACAATCATGTAGCGGATAAGGTGGTTTTAGCGCGACGGCTGGAAGTCACGGATGTCCCGGAAGATATACTTCCTCAGGTTTTTTGTCAACTTTGCCGGTCTTACCCCAACGCTTTTGTCTATTTCTTCGATCATCCCCAGGTGGGACGGTGGATGGGTGCCAGTCCGGAGACTTTTCTTGAGAATGAGAACCATACACTGAAAACTGTGGCATTGGCTGCTACGCGCAAAAGTGAGTTTCATAGTGAAGATTGGAACATGAAAGAACTGGAAGAACAAGGTCTGGTTTCGGCTTTTGTGGATGAGGTGCTCAAAGAATACGGTATCTCCGAATATCAAAAAAGAGGGCCCGAGCCGGTCAGGGCAGGCTCCATGGTGCATCTAAAGACTTCTTATGTGTTTGAGGCAAGTCACTTGAAGAATTCCATTGGTTGGTTTCTGCAATCTTTGCATCCAACTCCGGCTGTTGGGGGATTTCCCAAAGATGTTGCTATCAGGTTAATTGGGGAGGCAGAGCAATTCGACCGGGGTTTTTACAGCGGTTTTCTGGGGCCTGTCAATAATGGGGAGTTCAGGTTTTATGTTAACATTCGTTCCATGAAATTGGGTGAAAACAAAGCTGTTTTGTACCTTGGAGGTGGAATTACAAGGGATTCGAAAGAAGCCAACGAATGGGAAGAAACCAGATTAAAGGCCCGTACACTTCTGTCGGTGCTACATTCAGTCAAACAAAATTATAGTAATGAGTCAATCCATCTCCGATAAAACGGTGGTTCATCATATTATCGAGCATTGTTACAGCCATGGTGTCCGGCATGTCATCATATCTCCGGGATCCCGAAATGCTCCTTTTATTATTTCTTTTCCTGCCAGTAAAAAATTTACCTGTCTTACCATTGTTGATGAGCGCTCGGCAGCCTATTTTGCATTGGGACTGGCGCGGGAAACCAATCAGCCGGTGGCATTGATCTGTACCAGTGGAACAGCAGCACTCAATTACACTCCCGCTATTTCCGAAGCCTATTATCAGCAAATTCCCCTTATTGCTATCACTGCCGACCGGCCTCCAGAGTATGTTGATCAGGCCGATGGCCAGACGATTCGTCAGCAGGGGATTTTTAGCAATTTTGTGCGTTATGAATGCCAAATGCCTGTGGGCGACTTGTCTGAAGGTGATTGCTGGCTGATAGATCGCAGACTTAGTGAGGCTTTCAAAAATGCCCTTGGTACAGTGAGTGGACCGGTACATATCAATGTTCCTTTTCGTGAACCGCTTTATGAAACCATTGATGCCGGAACTCTGCCTCAGCCATCCATTGTTCCTGTCATCTCAGGATTGTCTGTGAATGAAGCATTGTTGGATGATCTGCATCATGAGTTGTCTCAATACCGGAAAATCATGTTCCTTGTGGGGGCCATATCACCTAATTCTGACTTGAAGAGTTTGGTTTCCAAGTTGGTAGAAAAAGGAATTGTGGTGCTTACTGAAAGCCTCTCTAATGTACCGGAGCCTGGAACTTTCGGAAATACTGATCGCATTCTCGAAGGTTTTAATCCTGAAGACCCCGCATTTACGCCTGATTTACTGGTTACGCTTGATGTTCCGGTACTTTCCAAGAAGTTGAAGCAATGGCTGAGGAAATATCCTCCCAAGGCCCATTGGCACCTCTCTAATCAGGAGATTTTAATCGATACCTATCAATGTCTGACCCGTCAGATTCCCGGTGATGCCTTTGAAACGCTGGGTAAATTGGTTGCCCGGATGAAACCGCTGTCATCAGATTATGCAGAAATCTTTCAAAATGCTGAACAAAAGGTGAGAGGAAGGCATTATGAATATCTGGAAGGTCTCGGATGGTGCGATTTGAAGGTGTTCGAACAGATCTCCCGGAAAATACCAGGTCATCAGGAGGTTCATTTGGCTAACAGCACTCCTGTGCGTTACGGTCAGTTGTTTGAATGGGACAGAACCTGTACTTTTTTCAGTAACCGTGGAACCAGTGGTATTGATGGATGTGTGAGTACAGCAGCCGGGGCAGCATATATGGCTCATCAGCCAGTGACGCTGATTTCGGGCGATCTGGGGTTTATGTACGATACCAACGGTCTGTGGCATCAGTATATGTCTTCATCCTTCAGGGTGATTGTGATTAACAATGGAGGTGGAGGAATTTTCCGTTTTATTCCAGGGCCATCGAAAACAGAAGAGCTGGAACCATTTTTTGAAGCCAGGGGAAACCATCAGTTTCGTGGTATCGCAGAAACCTTTGGATTACAGTATTATGCTGCAGGCAACAGCAATGAGTTGGACCAAATTCTGGATCATTTCTGGAACGATAAGGGCCAGCCTGCCTTGTTGGAAATATTCACACCCGGGCAGCAAAATGGTGAGATATTGAGAAGTTATTTTAGTCATTTAAGGGGTAGGTGAGGTAGGAGGTAATATGACGAATATTCTTGTCTTTGGGGAAATACCTTTTTGTATGGTAGTTTTGAAATATTATGGTTGGTGAGTTTATCTGACTGAAAGGACTGGCGGTTTCCGATCCGCCAAACCTGAAAGGTAGCCTGGATTTAAAGCCAAAACTTAAAACTTAATATCTAAAATATAACAATCTAAAGATAATACCATGAAGTATAACTGGACAACCATTAAAGAATACGAAGACATCAAGTTTGAGTTTTGTGACGGAGTGGGAAAGGTGACCATCAACCGTCCCCGTGTTTACAATGCTTTTCGACCTCAGACGGTGAAGGAGATGATTGATGCGTTTGATATTTGTCGTGAGCGTCAGGATATTGGTGTGGTGGTGCTTACCGGCGAAGGAGACAAAGCCTTTTGTTCGGGTGGAGACCAAAACGTGAAAGGACATGGCGGATATATGGATGAGGACGGAGTTCCACGTCTGAATGTGTTAGATCTGCATAAACGTATTCGTTCCCTCCCAAAACCGGTGGTGGCTATGGTTAACGGTTATGCCATTGGTGGTGGTCATGTGTTGCATGTGGTTTGTGACCTCACTGTGGCCAGTGAAAATGCCATCTTCGGACAAAGTGGACCTAAAGTGGGGAGTTTTGATGCCGGATTTGGCTCGTCTTACCTGGCACGTCACGTAGGACAGAAAAAAGCGCGCGAAATCTGGTTTCTCTGCAAGCAATACTCGGCCAAAGAAGCGGAGGGTATGGGCCTGGTCAACCGGGTGGTTCCTTTCGACTCACTGGAAGAAGAGACCATGGAGTGGTGCAAAATTATGCTGCAGCGTAGTCCCATGGCTTTACGCATGATCAAGCGCGGTTTGAACGCCGAACTCGACGGACAGGCAGGTATCATGGAAATGGCCGGTGATGCCACATTGATGTTCTACCTCATGGAGGAAGCCCAGGAAGGACGTAAAGCATTTTTGGAAAAACGGGATCCGGACTTTAAGCAGTTCCCTAAGTTCCCTTAATTATTCAAACCACTTAAGGCACATTAGAAAACCTGAGAGGTTAAATATGAGCTTGTTAGTCTGTCAAGAATTGGGCAGACTGCAAATCTCAGGGAATCTGTTTTGAATACCCATGTGTTCTTATGTGTCTATTGTTGTTCAAAAACTTTTGTCAAATTATCTAACCATCTAATTCTATGCCAGAAAAGAAAAAAGAAGGTTTCTTCAAAAGACTACTCGATAAGGTTGAAGTTGCCGGAAACAAGCTACCTCAACCCGTTACTTTGTTTGCGATGCTCATGGGAATTGTGCTTTTGCTCTCATGGATTTTTGGCTCTCTTGGGGTGAGTGCTACCCATCCGGCCAGTGGCGAGGAGGTAAAAGCAGTGAACCTCCTGAGCGCCGATGGGGTGAGGCGCATTATGACCTCCATGGTGGATGTGTTTGCCGAATTTCCGCCACTGGGATTGGTGCTGGTGGTGATGTTGGGTATCGGTGTTGCCGAGCGTAGTGGATTAATATCTGTGGGGCTACGGATGTTTGTGAGTAAGGTGCCCAAATCGCTCATTACCTTCTCCATTGTGGTTGCCGGAATGATTAGTTCCATCGCTGCAGATGCAGGTTATGTGGTTTTGATTCCTCTGGGAGCAGCCATCTTTCACAGTATGGGGCGTCACCCGATTGCAGGGTTGGCCGCAGCTTTTGCAGGTGTTTCGGGAGGTTTTGGAGCCAATTTTCTGCCTACAGGACTTGATCCTTTGATTGCCTCTTTTACTCAGCCTGCTGCTCAGATCATTGAATCGGGCTATACGGTAAACCCGCTGTCCAACTATTACCTGATGGCTGCATCTGTTCCCTTTGTGGGACTGGCAGGCACGTGGGTGACCGAACGTATTATTATTCCCCGATTGGGTAAATACACCGAAGACACTGATGAGGTGGTGAACAATGAAATTTCACCCATAGAAAGGAAAGGACTAAAGTGGACTTTGCTTACGATTGTGATATTTCTGGGACTTCTGGTTTGGGGTATCGTACCTGAAAATGCATTGTTTCGTGCTGAAGATGGTGGTTTGGAACCCTTCTACAACTCCATTGTGCCACTGATGTTTATTCTTTTCTTTATTGCCGGTTTGGTTTATGGTTTGATTACAAAATCAATAAAGGGCGATAAGGATGTGGCCAATATGACAGGTGAGTCCATGGCTACCATGGGAGGTTATATTGTACTGGCCTTTGTAGCTGCACAGTTTGTGGCATTCTTCAACTGGTCGAATCTGGGATTGATTGTGGCCATTACCGGTGCTGACGGGTTGCAGGATATCGGATTTACGGGAACACCACTTCTGGTGGCCTTTATTCTGGTTTCCTCATTGGTCAACCTGATGATTGGCAGTGCTTCGGCCAAGTGGGCTATTCTTGCACCCATCTTTGTGCCTATGCTGATGTTGATGGGCTTCAGCCCTGAAACCACCCAGGCTGCCTACCGTATTGGAGATTCTTATTCCAATATTCTGACGCCTCTTTTGCCTTATTTTCCTCTGGTAATCACCTTTGCACAGAAATATGTTAAGAACATCGGACTGGGAACCATTATTTCAACCATGCTTCCTTTTGCGCTTGTTTTTGCTGTTGTCCGCATTGTTATGTTTGTGATTTGGATATGGCTGGATATTCCCTTGGGTATTGAAGGGCCTATTTATTATGGCGGATAAGCCCGGAAATGATAACCATATACGGCATATAATTTAGCTGTAAGAATTTTAACGAAAAGGTGCAACTGGCTGAAACTTCAAGCCTCTTGCACCTTTTTTTGTTTCGTTTAGACTACATGTCCTGCGATCTTTTTGTCAGCGTGCCAGGTGTTGTGGGCTTTGAAAATGAGGTTGATACTTCATTTTATGGAAATGACTGTATAAAACCTTCGGCGTCGGGTCATGGAAAATGTTACTTTGCTATAAATATGGAAGCCCTTCAGGCTACGTTTTACTGATGGTTGAAAGTGATTATGAAGCTTAATTGATTCAGAAAAAACAGGAGGCTGTCCCAAATGTCCAAAGCACAAAAAAAGTCATGTTGAGCGTAATCGAAACTTATGTCTTTCAAACGAACAG
>DHQK01000284.1:0-5283 GCA_002411085.1 Marinilabilia sp. UBA5340
CGGCCGATGGTTCAAATGCTGGTATGCCCGGAGGTTCGGTAATGCAATAGGATAATGAATACCGGCAGAGATTCCTGCGTTGCGCAGATGTTTTAGCAAATCATCCCGGGTTTCAGCATTTGTCCTGATGGCATAAATATGAAATACATGATCAGCTCCTTCTCTTATGCGGGGGGGTATTATTTCAGGAATATTCTGAAGAAGGTTCGTGTAAAGCCTGGCTATTTCTTGTCTCTTGCTGGTCCATTGTTTCAGGTATCTGAGCTTAACTTCCAGGATGGCTCCCTGCAATCCATCCATACGACTATTGATACCCTCAAATTCGTGATCGTATTTATCAGTGCGCCCATGGTTGGCATACATTCTGGCATATTTAAGCAATTCCGGATGGTTGGAGACCAATGCCCCGGCATCTCCGTAAGCCCCAAGATTTTTTCCGGGGAAGAAGCTGTAAGTAGCAAACTGCCCGTAGCTTCCCGGAGAATTACCGTTAAGGGTGGCTAAAACTGCCTGGGCGGCGTCTTCCACAACAGTCAGATTGTGTTCTGTGGCAATGTGCATGATAGACTCCATGTCGGCCATCTGACCGTAAAGATGCACAGGAACAATTGCTTTTGTTCGGTGAGATATTTTTAGACTGACATCCGTTGGGTCAATACCATAATATTTGTCGCAGTCAGCAAAGACCACTCTTGCGCCCGTCATGGTAATGGCTTCCGAGGTGGCAATAAAGCTGTTGGCCGCTGTAATAACCTCATCGCCGGGCCTTATCCCCAGTGTTTTTAGTGCAATGAACAAAGCCTCCGTTCCGTTGCCAACGCCTACGCATCCGGCTGATTCGGTAATATCTGAAAACCGGGTCTCGAATGCCTCCACAAAGGGGCCGCGAATAAAGGCCTTTTTTTCAATGACAGCACTGATGGCTTTATCTATCTCGGGTTTAATAGCCTCGTACTGACGGTGGAGATCGGTGAGTGGTATCTGCTTCATGGTTAAACAAAATAAGTGTCAAAACAGTCGGTGTAATCTTGCTGGATTCCCTCCGTAGATGCCGGGTTTTTCTATGTCTTTGGTGACTACTGCTCCGGCACCAATGACAACATTGTCGCAGATATTGACCGGCAAAAGGGTGGCATTGGAGCCAATGGAAACATTGTTGCCAATATTCGTGGATTTCCATTTCGTGCGATCGCCACCTGCCGGCCCTCCCGAGTCGAAAGTATCGTTGATAAACATTACTCCATGAGCTATGAAACAGTTGCTGCCGATGGTGACCATTTCGCAGATAAAACTATGCGACTGGATTCGGGTGCCGACTCCTATGTTGACATCTTTCTGTATTTCTACAAAGGGGCCGATGAAACAGTTGTCGCCAATGGTGCATCCATACATGTTTACCGGCTCTACGTAAGTGACGTTTTCCCCGAAACGAACGTCTTTAATTCCTGCTTTCTGCACTGTGGGGTTTCCCATTCTATCTGGTTTTTGAATATATTTTGTCGATGATTTCCACTGTTTTCAGCCCTTCAAATCCGTTGGTGGCAATGACGCCTTCCCTGGTAAGTACTGAGATTAGATTCTTGTAAACTTTGTCATGATTCGACATGGAGCCCTGGTAGGTGCCGTAATCGTTGGCGACAGCCCCCCGAGGCAGATGATCGATACGATAGTTCCGGATATTCTGGTACTCCAGTTCGTTGAGGTATTGGCCCCCGATTTTTACGGTCCCTTTTTCTCCAAATACCGTAATGGAGCCTTCCATGTTCTTTTGGTGGCTGTTGACTGTGTAGTTCAGGGTTCCGATGGCTCCATTGTCAAACTTTAGGGCCATCACCCCCGTGTCTTCAAATTCGATGGTATCCTGATGCGCAAAATTTCTGGTGAATCCTTTTACCGACTTGATATCGCCTATGAGCCAGTATAGCAGATCTATGAAGTGACTGAACTGGGTAAACAAAGTTCCACCATCCATTTTCTTCTTTCCTTTCCAATCGCTGGTCTGATAATATTGGTCGTTACGGTTCCAAAAGCAACTCAGCTGAACACTAAATATCCTTCCGAGATGTCCCTCATCTATGGCTTTCTTTAAGGCTTCTACCGGCGGGTTAAACCGGTTTTGCTTTACAATGAAGAGCCGGCGGTTGGCATGTTCAGCTTCATTGATCATTCTTCCACATTCTTCAACCGAAATAGCCATGGGTTTTTCGCACAATACATGATAGCCCTGTTTCAATGCGGCTATGGTGTGTTCGGCGTGTAAACCGTTGGGTGAGCATACCGAGACCACATCCATTTTACCTTTGTTTTCGGAAAGAAAAGTATTGATATCTGACCATGCCGTAGCTTCTCCGATGGTGGCAATGGCTTTAGCCCTGACAGAATCTATGTCGCAGGTGGCCGTCAACTGCCCCTGATTAATAATGTGACGGGCATGTCTTTCAGCAATCCTGCCACAGCCAATGATTCCAAACCGGACTTTTTGTAGGTTCATAGTTTATGATTCAAAATTCTCGTCTGAATTTAATGATGAGGTAAGATTCTCATTCCTGTATTTTAAAAGTACAATTCTTCAGGAAAAGATCAGGAGAAAATGTAAAAAAATATTTAAGGTGTAACATTCGGTATGGGCTCAGCGTCACAATGACAGAACCAGCTTAAGCATATTGGTGACGTTTTTATTTAGGATATTAAAATTTAAAGATATGAGACTTATTCTTCAAAACAGCGTTTGGGTTTTCGTATTGCTGCTGATATTACCGGGAAGTATGTTTGCTCAGCAGGATACACTTCAATCCAGAGGGAGACTGAAAAACATTGTTTCCGTGGAAGAGGATATTCATCGAACCCGGGTCAAATTTCCCGGAGGAGACGTGGAAGTGGATGAAATGAATGATACGATTACAAAAATAAGGGTTGGAAGGCGTCGCTATGAGATCATTGATAAGCCCGGGCATCATACCCGAATCCAAATGGTGAGAGAGCCTCTTGATGCCTTCAAAGGTCATTGGTCCGGTTTTGATTTGGGACTGACCAACTTTTTTTCTACCCCCTTTGATAGTAAGCTTCCTGAAGAAGATATGTGGATGGATCTGAATGCCGGCAAATCCGTATCGGTGAGTATGAATTTATTGCAATACAGCATTGGACTTCAGAAAGAGAGAGATAATTTTGGCCTGGTAACCGGAGTGGGATGGACAATTAACAATTATAGGTTCGATACACGGTATATCATGATTCGTGATGATGATGGATATACAACCTATCGCGAAGCTACGCGGAATATTGAAAAAAATAAGTTGGTAACCAGTTATTTGACCGTGCCGCTATTGATGGAGTTCCAACTTCCTGCCAGCAAGGGAGATAAAGATTTCTTTGTGTCTGCAGGTGTTTATGGTGGCTTCAGACTGGGATCTCACACCAAAGTGGTGTATTCAGATGATGGTGACCGGGAGAAAGAGAAGGGACGGGACGACTACAATATCAACACTTTTAAATATGGTGTTATGGCCCGTGTGGGGTATAAATGGTTGAAACTTTATGCTCAATGCGACCTCACTCCGATGATTGAAGCAGGACGGGGGCCGGAAGTATATCCATGGATCGTTGGTGTTACTTTGGTTAATTTCTAAAGAAGGTAAAAGAAGGTATGAGACGAAGTGTTTTTTTTCTGTTGGTGTTGCTGATAGCTGGAAGTTTAAATGCTTTCAGTCAACATCAAAGGCAGGATTCGGTTTTGCAGAAGTATGATCGCTTCTGGGAAATGCAACCCGGTCTTTACCGGGTGATGAAGAACGGTCAAATCGGGGTGGTGAATAAAGATGGCCATGAGGTGGTTCCCTGCCGATTCGATCAGGTTTGGAGTCCCGGGAAGGATCACTATATTCGGGTACTCCAGGATATGAAAACGGGTCTGTATCATCTGGAAAAAGGCATTGTGCTGCCTGCCGAGTATGATCAGATCTGGGATTTCGAAGATGGCCTGGCTAAGGTGATGAAAAACCGGAAGTTTGGGTTTGTGGATAGCGAAGGTTTGATGGTGGTTCCTTGTGAGTATCAGCATGTATGGTCTCCTCGGAATGGACGGATTAAAGTGATAAAGGATGGTCTGGTGGGGTTTTTTAATTCTGATGGTCAGATAATTGTACCCCCTGTTTATCAAGATATTCAGGAGTTTAGGGATGGACGAGCCAGAGTTATTCGTGATGGAAAAATGGGGTATATTGATGAGACAGGAAACGAGGTTATCCCTGCCATTTATGATGAGGTGTATCCTTTCAGCGGCGATACCACTATTGTGATTAGCGATGGTGAGTACCTGACCATTAACCGGAAAGGACAGATTCTGGGTGTCACCGAAAAGCCGGAACAGCCTTCTGTAGAATCTATAGAGTCAGACGAAGAAGAACCAAAAAGTTACCGGGTGAAAATAGAAAAGGATCATATTGATATTCGTCATCACGGGGAAGGTTTGTATTTTTCCAAGAAGGAAAAGAAGCGCAGATATTTTGATGGCCATCTGGCAGGAGTGGGCATTGCTTTGAACGGTTACCTTGATGCTGATCTGAAGGAGGAATTGCCTGCGGGATATGAATTTATGTCTTTAAATCAGACCAAATCGGTGGAAGTGAGTATCTACCCCTTTTCTGAAGATATAAGGCTTTTGGGTAATTGGTTTGGTCTTACAACCGGAATAGGTTTGCAATATAACAATTACCGTTTTGATCTGGACAATATTTCAGATGTGGATGAACCCGGGCGTGAATGGTTTCCTCAGATTGGGGCCGAAGCATCCATAACCAAGAGTAAGTTGATGATGATGCACGTAAATGTGCCGCTCATGGCCGAGCTTCAGTTCTCAAACAGGTACAGGCACAACTCTTTGTATGTTGCAGCAGGGGTAGTGGGCGGAGTACGCTTACAATCACATACCAAGTTGGTTTTCAATGATGACGAGGGGGAGGAAAAAAAGAAAAAGCGCGGTGATTTTGGATTACCTACATTCCGGTATGGTTTTATGGCAAGGGCCGGTTATGGCGATTTTTCTATTTACGGGACTTTCTATCCCGAACCGATGTTTAAATCAGGAGAAGGGCCGGAAATCTATCCCTATTCTATCGGTCTGATGTTTCATTTTTAGAGACTGTTTAAAAATAGAATAAAAAGTTTTCTAGCACAGAGAAATAACTGAATGGCTTATTTCAAATGAAACGAGTCCCGAAACTTCGGGACGAGTTCCCCCGATAGATCTGAGCAGGCTATCAGACCAATAAGTTAGATAAATTA
>DHQK01000284.1:5515-5675 GCA_002411085.1 Marinilabilia sp. UBA5340
GACCAATAAGTTAGATAAATTAGAATCAAAAAAATAAAGCCGGAGAAAGACGCTTTTTCTCCGGCTTTGCTCTATTGTTATGGAAAGGTTAGAGTGTTGGTGTATCCCAGTTTATCCATTTGTCCTTGTCGAATGTAAAGTCTCCATCCGTTTTCATTAT
>DHQK01000098.1:0-2702 GCA_002411085.1 Marinilabilia sp. UBA5340
GTGATCCTACCTCTCATGAGCCGGACAAGTACATTGATACCTATAAAACAGTCACTTTCACCAACTGGAAACAAACCCTGGCTACTGAATCAGATATTTCACAGGTGCTCAATCCTGACTTTGATGTGGAAGGACTAAAAGATGCATTGAACAATGATGGCCTGGAACCAGGAACAGAAGCTCAGAAAACCGTGTTTATAGGTCAGTTTGATCTTTCAGAAGAGGAGCTTAGCGGAGATATTAACTGGATGTTCCGCAGCATTGGGGGTAATCCGTCGTTGTATGTTAATGGCCAGTTAATTGCGGAGGATATGGCTGAGTACGAAAAAGTCTTTCATCTTAAGAAAGATTATTTGAATGCCGGAATCAATCGTGTTGTGGTTGTTGCTACTCCTTATGTGAAAGAAAACCCCTGGTCGGTGGTAAATACCGAACCCGGAAAACTGCAAGTGGTAATTCCTTCCGCTCCCTGGCAGCGCAAAACATTTAATGGTTTGGCCCAGGTGATTATTCAATCTACTGGCGGAGCCGGTGAAATAAAGCTAACTGGTAATTCAGATGGTTTGAAAACCGGGGAATTGGTTCTTGAAGCGGTGGAAGCCGAAGGCAGACCTGCGGTGAAGTAAATATGTAAGTATTGAGTGTTTCGGGAGCGTGTTAAAGCTTTGCTTTTTCCTGTAACCGGAATTTATGAGAAAGGGATGAGGTGGGAGACATTTATTGGCTTTCAGTTCATCCCTTTTTTGATATTCGAACAAATCTAACTTTTTACTAAAATATAGTCTATGAAAAAAAGAACTTTTCTCCATTTGTGGGCAAAACCGGCTTTGCTGTTTTTATCAGTGCTGGTGATGCTGCCTGTAACCGGTCAGCGCCAGGAAATGGGCCTTCGTAATGAACCTGTGGACATCAGCGATGATTTTCGGAGTTTCAAAAATACCTATTACCTGGCCGATAAGATGGTCAAATTTGACCCTGAAACCGGCAGCGGTGAGATTGTTTACAAGCGATACGAATACAAAACCCGTATGGCGTTTAACAACATGCTTGGGGTCTTGCGGGAAGTAAAGCCCAATGAGTTTCCTGAGGGCGAGTACGAGGTCTCTCCGACACTTCCGTTTTCCATTGAATTTCTTTCGCCACGAACGGTGCGTCTCAGGGCCCAATCAGGTCTGGTAACGGCTGAAGTGGCCAATCGGGAATCGCTGATGCTGGTGAATAATGACATGCCACTCAGTGATGCCTGGAAGTANNATGGCGTTTAACAACATGCTTGGGGTCTTGCGGGAAGTAAAGCCCAATGAGTTTCCTGAGGGCGAGTACGAGGTCTCTCCGACGCTTCCGTTTTCCATTGAATTCCTTTCGCCACGAACGGTGCGTTTCAGGGCTCAATCAGGTCTGGTAACGGCTGAAGTGGCCAATCGGGAATCGCTGATGCTGGTGAATAATGACATGCCACTCAGTGATGCCTGGAAGTATAAAAAAGTGGAAGGCGGGCATAGGTATGAAAGCGACTATGGCTCGGTTGTTATCACTGAAAATCCCTGGCGGGTTTCGTTTTACGACGAAAATGGCAAATTGCTCACAAGCACCAATCATCACGTGGACAATGCTGAGGCTACTTATACCCCAATAATGCCCTTTTCGTATGTTCGTCGGGCCTCCGATTATTCACGTAGTTTTTCTGCATCCTTTAATCTTCAGCCGGATGAGAAGATTTTTGGTTTTGGTGAGCAATATACCGAATTCGATAAGCGTGGTCAGAAGGTGGTTTTGTGGGTTGATGATGCCAATGGCACTCAGAATGAGACAAGTTACAAGCCCATACCTTTTTTTATGAGTAGCCGGGGGTATGGTATGTTTATGCATACTTCATCTCCAATTACCTGCGATGTGGGTAAATACTTTAGTGGGGTTAATTCGCTCATGGTAGGAGATGAATCTCTCGATTTGTTTGTTTTCCTTGGGGAGCCGAAAGAGATTCTGGATGCCTACACCAATGTAACCGGCAAACCTGAAATGCCACCACTTTGGTCATTTGGCCTGTGGATGAGTCGTATCACTTATTTTTCGGAAGATGATGGACGTCAGGTGGCGGAAGAGCTCCGCGATCACGAAATTCCATGCGACGTCATTCATTTCGATACAGGATGGTTCGAAACCGACTGGCGCTGTGATTATCAGTTTTCCGAATCTCGCTTTAATGATCCGGAGGATATGATTAGTGATCTTAAAAAGGATGGATTTCATACTTGTCTCTGGCAGTTGCCCTATTTTGTACCCAATAATAAGTTATTCCCGGAAATAGTTGAAAAGGGCCTTTTTGTGAAAAACGGGAAGGGGAATTTGCCTACTGAAGATGCCATCCTGGATTTCACCAATCCCCAAGCGGTTGACTGGTATCAGGAAAAACTGCGTGGTTTGCTTGAAATGGGTGTTGGCGCCATAAAGGTAGATTTTGGAGAAGCAGCTCCTGCCAAGGGTGTTTATCACAATGGTCGCACCGGATTTTATGAGCACAATCTTTATCCGTTGCGCTACAACAAAGCAGTAGCTGATATCACCAGGGAAGTTACCGGTGACCAGATCATGTGGGCTCGTAGCACCTGGGCCGGAAGCCAGCGTTGGCCTTTACATTGGGGTGGCGATCCGGCCAATACCAATTCGGCCATGTCGGCAACTGTTCGCGGGGGCTTGTCCAT
>DHQK01000098.1:2867-5471 GCA_002411085.1 Marinilabilia sp. UBA5340
CGCGGGGGCTTGTCCATGGGACTGTCCGGGTTCTCTTTCTGGAGTCACGACATTGGAGGCTTTGTGCTGAAGACGCCCGAAGATCTTTATCGTCGTTGGTTGCCTTTTGGGTTGCTCTCCTCGCATTCACGCACACATGGGGCCCCTCCCAAAGAACCATGGGAATATGGAGCGGATTTTACCGATGCTTTCCGAAAAGCTGTGAATATGCGGTATGAGCTGATGCCCTATATTTATGCCCAGGCTAAATATTCTGCTGAAAATGGGCTCCCTATGATGCGTGCTTTGTTTGTGGAATATCCCGATGATCCGGGAGCATGGGTGGTAGATGATCAGTACCTGTTTGGGGCGGATATTCTGGTGGCTCCAATGTTTGAAGATACGGACACAAGAAATGTATACCTGCCAGGCAATCATAAATGGATCGACTATCAGACTGGCAATGTTTACACCTCCGGATGGCACACAATTGAGCCTGGAGAAATCCCTGTTGTTATGCTGGTGCGCGATGGGACTGTTTTGCCTCAAATTAAACTTGCCCAATCTACCATGCAGATGGATTGGTCGGAGCTGGAACTGAAAGTGTTTGCATCGGATGCTGATGAGGCCGAAGGGATGATTTGTCTGCCTTCTGATAATCAGTTGCATAAGATTCGTCTTTCAGTTGAGGATAATCAATTTAAATTGACTGATAATCCTCTGGAAGGGAAAACTGAAATGAAAGTAACCGTTATAGATTAGGGTTTGTTCATACATTTATACTTTGAAATGAAAAGCCCCGGAAGGAATTCTTGCCGGGGTTTTTTAATAGTATGTGACAAGTACTATACGCAGGGAAGCAAAGTTTTAAAATTTGTTCATCACAAATATGTGTACTGGTGCCAAAGAAAATTCATTTTTTTCTTAATAATTCAGTCCAAATGCCCAAAGAGGTATTATATTTAAGTATCCAAATTCAATATCATCTTTAACTACAAATGATTTTCCGTCTTTTTCAATCTGTCTTTGCTTCTTGTTTTTTCCACCTACCTCAAAGGTGTAATCATCAACAACAAAGTCTGCATTTTTCGAAGAGATAACTTCATTTTTTACTCGCATTTGATTAAAGAAAAAGGTTTCCCTTACATTTCCTATGTTGGATTTATCTCCCACAAGATTAAATATGATGTTTGTGTTATCTAAATATACTTTATCAACTTTTCCTAATCCACGAATACCGTTTGTTTCATTTCTTAACTGGGCAATAAGTCCTGCTTTTTCCATGTATGAAAAATAATCGTCCAGGGAATTCCTGCTCACCTTGATTATTTCTGCTATTTTAGAAAAATTGGGTTTAAAAGGAACACTCTCAGCTATAATTGATAATAATCTTTTTAATTTGTGACTAGTTCCAACATTTAAATTGGCATATTGAGGAATGTCGGTTTCCAAGGTCTGTACAATTATTTGTCCCAATCTTAAACTCATTTCATTCTCAATGCCGAAAGGATAATAACCGTAACTAAGATAGTCATTAAATAATGGTAGCGGATGCTTTATGTCTGGGAGTTTTACTTCATTATCAATAATTTGTTTTAGCGAGTAAACATCGACATCGTAATTATGAAAGAGTTTCAAATATTCTCGGAATGAGAGTCCTTGAAGCTTATAAATTATTGCACGACGACTTAAATCTGAAGAACCTTTTAGTATATCCAGGACTGATGACCCTGTGAATACAATTTTCAAGTTAGGGAATGAATCGTAAATGTTCTTTAATTCGCGAGACCAGTCAGCGTATTTGTGAATCTCATCAATAAATAAATATTCTCCGGCGTTTTTATAAAAATCGTCTGCTAAATCAATAAGTTTATTTTCACCAAAATAAATATCGTCTGCTGAAACATAGAGCGCTTTCTTGGTGTTTAGATTTTCTTTGATATATTGTAATATCATTGTTGTTTTTCCAACGCCACGAGCGCCAATTATTCCAATCATACGACTTTCCCACGATACCTTTTCGTACAAATAACGCTTAAAGTCCGTTGTCGTATTTTGCAAAAGAGTTTCAAATTTTTGATATAGAGTTCTCATATTCTTAAAACTTATTTTTGCAAAGATACAAATTGCACTGTCAAATCAACAAATTATTCTAAAATTGCTCAACTCGTAGTGCATACTTGATATTAACGAATATATTGAAGCATGATGATTAGCGATTAAAGGCTGAGAGCAGAAGGAATAATTTTGAGGCAGATTGGAGTTCGGTTTGTTTTTTGTTCATTCTATTTTTAATAAGTCTACACTTCTTTCATTCTACAATACTTCGTTAAACTTTTACAAGTACCTGGTATTTAATCATTTACACAATCAGTGGTGCATTGTATAAATCTCTCATAATAAGGTCTTTGCGCCATTGCCTCTCTGCGTTTATGCTTTTTTTAACGGACTATTGATTCTACATATTGATAAATAATCAATATATTTGACCTCGATTTTGGTGATTACCTCTGATTTCTTCGGAGGTGATAAAAGGGAATCCGGTGTAAATCCGGAGCTGTACCCGCAGCTGTAAGCTCTTTAATAGTGGTTTGAAAAAACTCTTTTACCACTGGAAACAAAAAG
>DHQK01000098.1:5735-5947 GCA_002411085.1 Marinilabilia sp. UBA5340
TGTTTCCGGGAAGGTCTTTTCAAATCGGAGCGAGCCAGAAAACCTGCCAGAATGAGTTTTATCTAACATTTTGCTTCCGGGATAGAAGTATGTGTTTAGGACATTCGCGCGCGTGTTCGGCATGTTTTTCTTTATCATTATGGATGCAAGGTGGAATAATTAATTAAAATTATTTTAACCATGCAGAAATTTTTTTGGACTATTGTAGTTTT
>DHQK01000059.1:0-605 GCA_002411085.1 Marinilabilia sp. UBA5340
TCCGTTGAACAACTCCACACATTTCCGTCCCATTTTGCTCCATGCAGCCAAAACCACCTCACTATCGGTATGCGATTTATATGGATAATCAAACTGATTTCTTAACTCCCGGAAATTATAAACCTCCCCGTTAAACACCATCACATAACGTCCACATGCCGATAACATCGGTTGGTGACCGGCATCGGACAGGTCAATAATTGATAAACGCCGATGTCCCAAAGCAACCTCATCATCCTGCCAGACACCCTCATCATCAGGGCCCCGATGCGAAAGCCGGTCATTCATGGCTTTAACTCTGGGTTCTTTATCCTCTATATTTCCTGAAACTATTCCGTTTATTCCACACATTTTTTTTATGGTATTGATTCTACAGTTCTGCCGCAGCTCCGCAGCTATCCTGTAATATTGTCACATTCTTATTACCGGTATGCCGCCGCTCTGCGGCTCGTATGCTTTTGTCAGACCACTTTTTACCGATCTACCGCAGCTCCGGCGCTGTAACAATTAACTTGTTAATCCTTATACAGCCCTAAACCGCGGAGCGGTAACAGAGCGGTAACAAATCAGTAACACATCCACCATGTCAGCTCAACCCAGAACCG
>DHQK01000059.1:797-3593 GCA_002411085.1 Marinilabilia sp. UBA5340
AACCCAGAACCGCGGAGCGGTGGCAGATCGGTAAAAAACTCAAACAAATACTCATTCTTAAATTCTATCCCAAACCTCTCAAGCATCCCCAGATACTCCTCCCTGAAAGTAGCTTTTCTGTGATGTTCTTTCTGCCCCTCAATATAATTTATCACAGTTTTTCGCTGCGAACGAGAATAAGAAAACCCTCCATATCCCGATTGCCAGTTAAAAACACCAGGCAAAAAACGATTCTCATTAATCCACCGTGCTGAATTAGCTTTCAATTCCCTTACGATATCAGATACACTCTGTTTGGGGTTCAGTTCAAAAAACAAATGTACATGATCCGTGTCCCCATTGATAGACAGTGGATAATGTCCGTTCTTCTTCAAGGTACCTCCAAAATATTCATACAATCTGTCTTCAAAAACATGATTGATCACATTTTCCCGTTTTGCCACGGCAAATACCAGGTGAATGTTGATTTGGGTATAGGCGTTAGGTTTCATACGTAGTGGTTTAATTATACTGATTCTGCCGCAGCTCCGCAGCTATCCTGTTATTTTGTCACACTCTTATTACCGGTATACCGCCGCTCTGCGGCTGGTTTCCTGTCAAATATCCTGGTTTCCTGCTCGCCTGGTTGTTAACCTCGTTCATGTGTATTTGTAATTAGGGGTGGTCGAAAATAGCCTTTGAGGGCATCTATCCAATTACAGTTCCATAGGAACGGCTGACTTAGTTTACCCGGAATTCATTCCGGGGGTTGTTCCTTCATCTATCTTGAGATGCTTCGCAAGCTACCAATGACAATTCTATTCGCCTAATCACCTACTGGGCTACTCCCCTAACAACCTAACATACGCCTCCAGATTGCGCTCATCATTACAAAACACCTGCGCCTTTTCCCCGGCAGCATTACACATCTTCCTCCAATCATCCTCGTCCAGTTCTGCCATCTTCCCAATTTTATCGGCAAATAACGATTTTTCCAACGGAAGATCATAACCACAATTTTCTTTCTCCAACTCTCTCCATGGTGTTTGATCACTAATCAGGACAGGCCGGCCGGCCGTAAAACTTTCCAGAATCACATGCCCAAAATTCTCGCCTCTGGATGGAAGAAACAAAAAATGATAATCACCAATGACTTCTGCAACCTTATCACTCTCCACCATACCACGGTATGCAACATGAATATTGGCCGGAAGGGCATCAATAACCATTTTGCAATCGCGCCAGTAAGATTCATTATAAATCTGTCCGAAAAGATCAAACACAATCTCACCGCCTCCGGTATATTTCTTTAATGACTCCAACGCAAACAATGCATTCTTTTCCGGAGCAATACGGGCCATGGATACCAAACGCAAAGTCCCTTTCTCCTTGCTTATTTCCTTTGAATCCGGTAATACTTTGCGGGGCAGATTAGGAGCCACAGCTACAGGCACCTCTCCAAAGGCCGCAATTGTATCCCTCTTTTCCTGCTCATTGGTAGCATGAAAAACCACGCTTTTGTACAAACCCAATACCTTAGCCAGTTTGAGAAACACCCTCTTTTTGGTACTTTTCACATTGATAGCACTACGGGCCAGCATACCTCTCACCCCAACAATTACTTTGTGTCGCTTAAGAAAAAACAACGGAAGAATAGAAAACCACCAGGAATAGATACCATTCACATAAGCCACATCGAAATCCGTCTCCGCAATCAGCCGCTTCATATTTTTAAAAGAAAGACCCTCCTTGGAAAAGTAATACACTTCAGAATCCAATGGCCCCTCCACCCAACGGTCTGCCGGTAGTTCATAGGGGTTTGTCTCCATGTAATCTGTATTCCTGGTCACCACCAGAAAGTGATACTTCTCACTGAACTGTTCAATCATATTGGCCATGGAACGTACAGGGCCTCCCGCCTTGTAACCCGGCAAGAACCAATCGATAAAAATCAGTATTCTTTTCTTTTCCTTATGCATAGTTGAGCAAAGGTAGTAATTTAGTGGATAGTTGGTAGGCAAGAAGCAAATAGCAATTAGGGAATAGAACAAGTAAAATTGTCTTTTTGAGCCTGCCAGGAATCCCTTACAGTTAGTTCTTCGTTGACAAAATTAGCCACCAAGCTTTTAACATCGTGAAGAACTAAAATAGGATAATCAATACATTAAAGAAATTGTTAGATAAAAAGAATGCAAAGTAGTCTGCCTGTGGCAGAGACAAATTCTTCACATTCTTCCTTACCCAAATTTTCTGGGATCATTCATCGCATGGCAATGCCATTTACCACACAATGAAACTTCAGGAAAAATAACAATAAACTTTTTGTAATTCCATCCAGTAAAGAATCTAAATCACAAAACAACGCAGTGAGGAACAGATTTAAACAGTTTCAAATAAAATAACTACTCATCTTTTGTTAAGAAATTTAAATCTAATAATTCTTTAGGACTTATCCCCAATCCTTTCGCCAAATCAATCAGGGTTGTAAAAGAGAGATTCCTTTTCCCATTTTCAATGTCACTAATAGTAGCTTTAATTAAGTTGTTACTATTCAACACGACTTCATCCTGACTCAAACCGGCTTGCATTCTTAATTCCTTAACATGCTTCCCGAATTTCCGTAATATTCGCTCCTTTTGTTTATCCATTTAATAGGAATTTATATACAAAGGGGGGAAATATTTTTTCAAATTTTGTTATAAGATATTATAACAATTCAACATTTATTTCTATATTTGTTTCATCGTTTGAACATGTAATGTAATTTTGCGATACTTCGATAGATAAAAATATTAGAAGCATTCGCTTAGAATCTCG
>DHQK01000059.1:3660-3792 GCA_002411085.1 Marinilabilia sp. UBA5340
TTCGCTCCTTTTGTTTATCCATCTGATTCTACTGTCACACCTTCAAAACAAGTCAAGAATCTACATTCACATCATGCATCAATCCTATGATTTGAAACAAATTGCGCGAACACGCTCCTATCAAACGCAACG
>DHQK01000059.1:3815-4364 GCA_002411085.1 Marinilabilia sp. UBA5340
GAAGCATTCGCTTAGAATCTCGGTTTTGAAAACTGGCACTTTTCTAATGGAACGAGATGTTAAGTGGAATGGCTCACGACCCGGGCGTGGGCTCACTTAGCGTTCCAAGGTATGCCAGTACCCCAAAACCGGTAAGTTGAGTTCCGCGCCCTCTTTTTTTGTTCCGGCGCATCCTTTTTCAGGTCACTCAACTACGGATCTACCTCCCGCAACGGGCGTACTTTTATGCAACAGTATTACAGTTAAACCTTAACAGGCAGCATGCTTATGGCACCATAACACTACCATTGCACACAAAAAAAGCCCGCTACAACTGTTTGGCGACATGCAGCAGGCTTATTAATCAAAAGTTTAATCAATTCTCCAAAAGTATGCATTTTTTTCCACACCACCACAGTGCCGGAACAGGCAGCGTGTATCCGGTAGGGCAGCCTCCCTAAGGCAAAAGAGAGAGAGCAGGAAGGGATTAGCTGTTAGCTCCCCCCTCATCTGTTCGACAACTCCTTTACCTCTGTGTAATCTCCGTGATCTCTGTGTAAAAAGGCATAA
>DHQK01000126.1:0-5225 GCA_002411085.1 Marinilabilia sp. UBA5340
TGCTGAATTGAACTATACCACCAACTGGCGACTTATCCGCTATGCAGATGTATTGCTGATGGCTGCCGAGGCTTACAATGAAGATGGCGATCCCGGAACAGCAATTGGGTATGTGAATGAAGTTCGTGAACGTGCTGAACTCCCGCTTTTATCCGGTTTGGGACAAAGCGACCTTAGGGAGGCTATTAAGCTGGAGCGTCAACTGGAGTTGGCTTTCGAAGGTGCCCGTTATCCGGACCTGGTTCGCTGGGGGGATGCTGCAGCAGAACTGCAGGGGGATGGATTCCAGGCAGGCCGAAACGAGTTGTGGCCCATTCCTTTGACAGAAATATCAGCTAATAATGAGATAGAACAGGAAGATCAGAATCCCGGTTTCTAATCGTTAACTCTAAGAACCAGCCTATATGAAAACAGGGCCGGCTGAGCAATCAGCCGGCTTTTTTCATTTAATACAAATCCTCATAATACCGTCCCTGCGCCTCCAGATTATTGGTGAAAGAGGCATCTTCAGGTTTTTCGCCTAACAGATTGAATGCTGCTCTTACGCCTTCTCCCATTTTTACAGATCCGCAGACATAAATTGCCGCTCCCTGATTTAGCCAGGTTTTGATATCATCTGTTTTTTCTTTGATTTTATCCTGAACATAAACTTTCTGGTTTTGATCTCTGGAAAACGCAAGATCCAGATGAGAAAGTATACCTTTCTTTTTCAGATTGGTGAGGTATTCTCCATAGAGAAAATCCTGCTTTCGGTTTTTCTCCCCAAAAATGAGCCAGTTTTTAGTAGAGGCACTAAGGTTTCGCTCTTGCAAAAAACCAATGAATGGAGCAATTCCCGTTCCTGAGGCAATCATGATAATGGGCCGATCCGTTTTATGGGGCAGTCTGAAATTTTCATTGGGAATGACTCTGAACTGAATTTCTGACCCGGTTTTGAGAAATTGACTCAGGTGAGAGGAGCAGGCTCCGTAATATGTTTTACTTTGGGTCTGATAGCTGATCTGTTTTACTGTAAGATGGATTTGTCCGGGAGTTACCATTTGACTGGAGGCGATGGAATAATAACGTGGTTTTATCTTTCCGGCAACAGCAACCAACTCATCAGGCGAGAGCTTTCCCGGAAAATCGGCCAACAGATTGAGCAGGTTGTTGTTTTGGATATACTCCTTCAGCTTCTCTACTTGCTTGAGAAGCGGCATAAGCTTCCGGTTGTGTGTAACGTCGCAATATTTTTGAATTGTTCCAACCGATAAAGAAGTGATTTCCAGTTTTGATTGCAATAAATCTCCTAGTCTTTCATTTTTTTCTTTGTAACTCGTCAGTTGATTCCATTGATGTTGTGAAAGATGCAGTAAGTCATCAACCATTATTCCCGGATTCATTGGAACTACTGAAATACAGTCGCCCGGATGATATGTTGCAACTTCAGAGGAGGCACTCACCACAATGTGGTAGATTTCATCCTGAGAATGCGGGTTTAACCGGTGTCTGCTTTCGATTCTGCCTTTGTGCAATTGAACTTTTTCCCTGGTTGGTGAGACGGTTGAAAGTTGATTTGGCTCAATTGGTACCTCTTTGGGATTGTTTCTCTTCAGGTAATGAAGATAGCTTGACTGAATCCAGTGAAGGGCAGTATCCCTAAATTCGGTGTCACAATCAACTCTCTCGACGAGTGGTTGTGCTCCCAGGGCATTCATTTTTTGTTCGATGTTCTTGCCGGCCTGACAGAAAAACTCATATTCGGAATCTCCCAATGCACATATAGAGTAGGACAGGTGGCGAAGGGAAAGATCCGATGCTATTAACTGCTCATAGAAAGAAACAGCTGAAGGTGGGGGATCTCCTTCACCATGAGTGCTGACTACGATGAACAAATAGTTGATGGAGCTCATTTTCTCAGGCGTAAACCGCTTCATGTTTTGCACATCAGTAGTGATGTTTTGACTACTGAGGTATCTTGCTGTCTCTTCTGCCACAAACCTTGCATTCCCAGACTTGCTTCCATAAAGGATGGTTACATCGGCCGGAGCGTTTTTTTGCCCCATTTGGAACAGACTCGTTATTTTGGTTTTGATCATCATGTAAGTTTTTGATGTAATTGAGATGCCAACGGTATTTCAGAACAGGGATTTCTTGCGTTTTTTTGTCCTTTTCCACCACATCATAAACCCGGTGACGGGCAAGGATGCCGCGATCAGACTCAATATAAATGCCAGTATCTTTCCGGGCATTCCTAAGATGGCTCCGGTATGGATGTCATAATTGGCAGTAATCAGTTTTTCTCCGGCATTCTTCTCCTCATGATTTCTTTTGGCAAGTAACTCTCCGGTATATCTGTCAAATTGAAGCTGATGAGATTGATAATACAATCCTTCTTTTTGCTGCACATATACATTAATTATTCCTGCGCTGTCCTGTGGTAGAGTAAATCTAAATGCTGCAGCATCGTCATGAAGCTTGAGCGATTCATGAAAGGCTTCGTTTAGAGGTTGCTCAATTTGCAGGGCCTGCAGATCCGATTCGGCACTAAGCCTTTCGGGAGGAGTAGTGGTGCCGGATGCAGCCACGTATACCAGGCCCTGAAACCAACCAAATGCCCAGACCATCCCTGTAAGAGAGATAATCAGTAAGCCGGCAAGTCCCCAAAAGCCCAAAACATTGTGCAGATCATAGAATTTCTTGTAAATCCCCGTGGTCTTTTTCCATTTTATTCGAAACAGGTTGCGTGCACTTTTAAAGCTTTTGGGCCACCACAAAACCAGACCGGTGATCAAAAGCACTACAAAAATCAGGGTAGCCCATCCTACAATGGGCTGCCCTATAGATGTTTTAAACAGCAGGCTCCAGTGCAGGAATTTGACCACATTGAAAAAATCTGTTTTTTCGTTGTACACCCCTTCTATTTTGCCCGAATAAGGATTTACGAAAACAGCGTTGTAATGATCAATATTGGTGAAATAGGTGAGGCCGTCGGGGTTGTTCTTGTAACTGAAAAATACCTGATTCTTTTCCGGATTGTTGTATATGTTGAACCAGCTGATGGTTTCACCTGGAGGGAATGCTTGCTGCGCTGCCTGCAGTAGTTTCTCCTGAGGGAGGCGCTTGGTACCCGTGTCTTTGTCGGCATAGATTGCATCTTTTCTGAGCCAGGTGGTGATCTCTTCATGAAAAACGTACAGACAGCCGGTTACCGAAACAATAAAAACGATGATGCCGGACAACAGCCCCAGCCAGAGGTGTAGCTGAAAAATGATTTTTTTTACCATAATTCGGTCTTTTTATTTCAAACCGGGAAGTCCACCTCTCCGAGTGAACGGAAAGATGGACGTCTCCTGCGTTTTAGTTTTCTTTAATATCAATCAGAACTTGTAGCTAATTCCCAGACGATAATTGATGCCTGGTTCGGTTTGCCAGTAATAGAAACTTTGGTATCCGCTTCCGGAATAGAGGTATTCATCCAGCAGATTGTTGACATTTAGCCTGACAGCAAAGCCATTGGATTGCCAGGAGAGTGCCCCGTCGAGGCGGAAGTAATCTGGCAGGACGGCCTGATTGTCGGCCCCCCAGTTCCAGGAAGAGCGATCAGCCTGATATTGATAACCTAGTGCCACTCCCAAGCCATTGAGAGAAGTGTTTCTGAAAGTATATTTCAGCCATCCGTTACTGATGTGTTTGGCATGCCCGGCCAAACGGTTTCCCACATTATCGGGATTGGTGTCTTCGGTAATTTTCACTTCGGTATTGGCATAATTGAGAATCAGGTTTAATCCTCTGACGATCTGTCCCTGAATATCGAACTCTAGTCCTTTGGATTGTGCCTCGCCCAGCTGAATCTGGTAATTCACGTCTTCCGGATCCGTAGTAAGTACATTTTCTTTGGTGATTTGGTAAACGGTGAGGGAGGAGTTCCACTTTCCGTTGGCCCATTTGCGTTTTATTCCGGCTTCCAGGTCTTTGGCTTCTACAGGATCAAAGGCATTTCCTTCTTTGTCTGTTCCCGATTCGGGGAGAAAAGACTGGTCGAAGAGACCGTAGATGGAGGTGTTATCATCAATAGAAAAGCTGATCCCCGCCCTGGGGGTGAATACATCATCGTCCGTGTCAGCGCCGTAGATAGAAGTTGTAAAATGCGTATAGCGCCCTGCGAGTGTCAGTCTCAGACGATCCTCAAAGAAACCGAGTTCATCCTGAAAATAGAAGGCTGATGAACCTGTGATTTGAGCTGCGGGATAGCTGCCATTATAGGCTCTCTGGCGAATGCTTAGTGAACGGTCAAATTCCGGAAACTGGGATGTGTGGACATAGTGTACCGGATTGTTGCTGTCCAGCGGATTGTTGGCACCGGCCAATGGCCCGCTTTGGAACCAATCGGCGTAATAAGTTTTGTCACTCATGTCGATCCCTGTCAGTATCCGGTGTTTTACAGCCCCGGTTTGTTCCTCCCCGCTGATGTAGATTTGTCCTGATTTGGCTGTGCTGATGGCATCCCAGATGGAGAGAGAGCGGTAAATCAGCCCCTCATTGGAAACGGAATCGGCCCACAAGGAACTTCCTTCTAATTTGTAATCCAGGTAGCCCAGTTGAGCGGTCAGCTTCCAGCGATTGTTGAATTGATGGTTTAACGTCACAAAAGCATTGTGTTCCCGCATTTTTGTCGGGTCAATGTTCGGTTCTGCCAAAGTGAAATCGCGGGGTAAAGTCCCCATGTCATCGGCAGCAAAAACATAAGCAGCGCCTACCACCGAAAGTGTGGAGTGTTGGTAAATGTATTGGGCTGTCAGACTTGTCTTTTCATTGATATCGTATTTGATGGAAGGATTGATGGTATATCGGTTGTTGTATTCAAAGTCGCGGTGCGAATTCTGTGCCGAGCCCATGAGGTTGAGTCGGTAACTCAATCGTTTATTGTCATCAACGGTACCACCAATGTCAAGGGTGGCCCGCTTAGTGTTGAATGAACCAGCCATGATGGATACTTCCCGGTCTGCATTCTGGTCAGGGGTCTTGGTTACCACATTGTAAAATCCTCCGGGTTCGCCCGATGATAACATAAAACCTGCCGGCCCTTTTACGAATTCTATTCGGTCCACAATTGACATGTCTTCAGTCAGTGGGCCCCAGGGTAAATCAACATTCATCCCGTTTCGAAAAGCAGGCAGTTTAAATCCACGCATGTTTATCCGGGCAAATGTTCCCCAGTGCTCAATCATCTGAGCCCCGCTGGT
>DHQK01000126.1:5490-12141 GCA_002411085.1 Marinilabilia sp. UBA5340
CTAATGATCTGCACATTTTGGCTCATTTTCAACAATGGTGTTTGATAGCGTAGAGAAGAAGAGGTGTTTTCTGCAGTATAATCTGTCTGACGTTCACCTACAACTTTGATTTCGGCAATTTCCCTGTCGGCTTTTTGCATGCGAATGAGCGGTGCCTGGGTTATCTGTCCCGGCTTCACCGTTACATTTATAATTTGAGATTCAAATCCGACATAAGATGCTTTAAGTGTATAGTCGCCAGGCTGGATATCGGATAAATTATACTCTCCCTGCGAGTTGGTGATTGTTCCTTTGTTAGTACCTGCGATTCCGATGCTTACCGGAGCATGTTCATCCTCAGGCATCAATACTTTCCCGGTGATGGAGCCGTACTGAGCTTGAATGGCTCCATAAAAGAACAATAAAAGTGATAGGATAAATAGTCTTTTCATGTGTAATAAGGTTTTATAGCGAAAATTGAATTAAAAAATACCTGGAGTTTAATTGAGGGTTTTTCTTTATCTCAATAACTTAATTTGATGTTGCAAAATTATTGGTTCCTTAAATGGCGGGCAATCCCTACAAATTGCCATTTATTGATAAATTGGATTGCAAGGCATGTATTAGAGAAAAGAAAAGCCTTTCTTTTTATTGGTGAAGTTTAGTGTGTTGAATGTGTGGGTATTGGTGAGTGTTTTGTTGATTGCGAAAGGAGTTTTGTTTTCTGTTGTTTGGGAAAGTATTCTCCCCATATTTGGTGAGTTGAAGGTAGACTCAATAGAAATGCCTGTTTTTTCTCGGTCGAAAACGAAAGAATTTGTTTCTTTGATGTGGTAAAATACTGATTGAACAATGATTACATTTATCTCCTCTATCGTAGCTCTTGTCATTGGATTTTTTCTTTACGGAAAATTTGTGGAGCGTTTTTTCGGGGCAACCAACTCCCGGTCGACACCGGCTATCGAAATTAACAATGGAGTGGACTATGTGCCCATGCCCACCTGGAAGGTCTTTACCATAGAGTTTCTGAATATCGCCGGCCTGGGTCCCATTTTTGGTGCTATTCTGGGAGCAATGTATGGCCCCATTGCTTACCTGTGGATTGTGTTGGGGTGTATTTTCATGGGGGCGGTGCATGACTATTTTTCCGGGATGTTGTCGGTACGTAATCATGGGGCCAGCATTCCTGAAATTGTGGGAAAATATCTGGGCCCGGGATTTCAGAATTTTATGCGTATTTTTTCTTTACTTCTTCTGATTTTTGTGGGGGTGGCTTTTGTCTCTGGGCCTGCCGGATTACTTGCCAATCTTACCGCTGGGGGACTTGAAATATGGCTTTATAGTATTTTTGCTTATTACCTGATCGCAACGCTTTTGCCCATCAATAAGATTATAGGACGAATCTATCCCGTTTTTGGAGCAGCCTTGCTGATTATGGCGGTGGGGATTGCAGGGGCAATGATTTATTATAGTGTAAATGGACAGTTGATGATTGGAGAGTTACAATGGAGCAGCTTTCAAAACTGGCACCATCATCCGTCAGAAAATCTTCTGTTTCCTATGATGTTTATTGTTATTTCCTGTGGTGCATTAAGTGGTTTTCACTCAACACAGGCTCCTATGATGGCACGTTGCATCAGGAAAGAGAGCCATGGACGTCATGTCTTTTATGGTGCTATGATTGCCGAGGGTATTGTGGCTATTATCTGGGCAACGGCAGCCATGAATTTTTTCGGCAACGCCGGAAATCTGAATGAAACAATGATGGTGGACGGTCAAAATCCTGCCTGGGTGGTGAATGAAATCAGTCGTTCGTGGCTGGGGGCTGTGGGGGCTGTTTTTGCTGTGATTGGTGTAATAGCCTGCCCAATCACCACCGGCGATACGGCTTTTCGAAGTGCCAGGCTTACTATTGCCGATGTTTTTAAGTTTGATCAATCCTCTATTTATAAACGGTTGATTATTAGTATTCCCCTTTTTGCCGTTGGCTTTGTGCTTTCACGACTCGAATTTGCAACGATTTGGAAGTATCTTGGCCTGTCGAATCAGGTATTGGCAGTGGTGGTTTTATGGACAGGAGCCATGTATTTGGCTAAAGTGAAAAAGAGCCATTGGATGCTTTCTTTGCCTGCCACTTTTATGACCATTGTTTGTGCCGCTTATCTCCTGGTGGCACCGGTTAAAACCGGAGGTTTGTTCTTTGATCCTTTATGGGGAACCTCAGCCGGTGTTTTGGTAGGTTTAGGCTCACTGGGGCTTTTCCTTTTTCGTGCCCGTAAGTTCAGGCATTGATGCCGTTCCCGGAATAAACCATTCCAGCAGTCCGATATTCAGGCCAATGAGAACAAAGCCATAAGCTACATCTTCGATGGGAATGGTCACAATTCGGATTGCAGAGTTCATGGAATCATTGTACCAGACTACAGGCTCCTCCAAACCGAAGCCTGTCAAAGCACCATTGGTGATGAGGAACGGAATCAGGGCAATCAGGTAGGTTCTGTAAAAATGCAACAAATAGTCTGTCCTCAGCAGCCATTCTGTAACCAAAACAAAGAGAGCTGCCAGCGAAAAAGTGACGACCGAATAAATCCGGTCGTAATACAATACTGCTGCAGTAGCAAATACAATAATGAGTGCATAGCTGATGGTACGTTGCATCTCGGGATGTTTTTTCATGGGTACCCATACGTTTAATACTCTGTACGTGAATACCACCGCATAGGGAACCGTGATGAAAAACAGCCACTCTTCCATGGGCAGGTTGACTATTTTCAGTCCGTTGAGATGTACCTCGTTAAAGCCCCAAACCCCGATGTGAGTAAATAGAATGTCCCAGAGAATGAACCCTGCTCCAGTGATGAGCATTGCCGGGATAAAATATTTCCAGATACGGAAAAATGCTACCTTCTTGTCAAAACTAAACAGAAAAGGAATAATCACCACAAGAATATTTATAATCAGATAGGTTGACATGTTGCTTTTTTTATTGTTTAACACGGGTGTTGCTCATTCGGTTCATTTACTGTGTCTGAAGTAACATTTTAAGAAGAATTCAGGGATGTTTTTTCTTTTTTTGTTCATCAATCCGCCCCGATTCTGAAATTTTTACTTTAAATTTGCCTGCAATAAGACTGGTTCGTACTTTCTGTTTTCAGGAATACGATTAAAAGGGAATCCGGTTCAATTCCGGAGCTGTCCCCGCAGCTGTAAGCTCTTAATATGGTTTGAATAATACTTTCGCCACTGGAAATTTTACAATGATCAATGGCCAATAATCAATTATCATTTTTTAATTGATAACTGGTAATTGATAATTGTTAATTGATTCCGGGAAGGCCATTCAAACCTGAGTAAGCCAGAAGACCTGCCAGATGATTCAATTCGTAGCTTTCGGGTGGAAAAGCGAAGATATGAACGAATTTTTCTTGTTCTATTTTCTCTGTTACCGGATGTTGCGAATGATTAAAGTTGTTGTTTAATCATTTGTGACTATGTTGTTTAGGCTTTATATGTGTTGGTTGTTGCTGGTTCCGGCAACTACTCTATTGGCGCAGGATTTTTTTCAGGAAGACCCTGTGAAACTTAAAGAAGTTCGCGTGACCTCACAACGACTGCATGATTATGCAGTAGGGGCTACTGTGTCGAAGCCTGATTCTGATTTGGTCAGGCTGCATCGCAAGGGGTCACTGTCTTCATTACTTGCCAATACATCCGGTATTTCGCTAAAAACTTATGGGCCGGGAGGACTTGCCTCTGTCAGTATCCGGGGTGGGGGATCTTCGCATACGCCTGTGTTGTGGAATGGGCTTAATATTCAGAGTCCTATGAGTGGAGGGGTTAACCTTTCGGTCATGCCGGTACAGTTTTTTGACAATGTGGAGGTTCAGCACGGCGGATCGGGGACTTTATTTGGAAGTGGAGCCATTAGCGGAGTGATTCATTTGTCGGGTAACGACTTGTTGCGAAAAGAAAATGCTCTGAGCGCCTCCTTGGCAAAAGGAAGTTTTGGTCTGGAATCCGCAAGTGCGGAAATAAAGACCGGTACCACCCGTTTTGCTTCCCGTCTTTCGGTGTTCGGACAAAAGGCTGAAAACGACTTTAGCTTTACCAATACTTCCCGAATCGGAAATCCTGAAGAGAGGCAAACCAATGCCGGAGTTCTACAATATGGTGTATTGCAGGAAAATCAGTGGCGTATATCTGATAAATCGTTGCTCACAACCGGTTTTTGGTATCAGGACTATGATAAGGATTTGCAGACATTGATGACCAGCCGACAGCCGGGTGATACCAATCAAAGAGATAAAAACATCATGGCATCAGTCAATTATAAATACTACGGATCAAAAGGTACCCTGAATGTAAAACAAGGACTGATACGAAACAGAGTGCTTTACAGTGATCCTGATTTGGCTGATCCACAGGCCGATAACAATTCTTTTTCATGGATTAATGAAGCTGAGTATAAACACCGGTTGGGGAGATATCATTCTGTGAATGCAGGAATCAATTACACCTACGAACTGGCTCGTTCTGACGGATACGGTGGTGATATTTCACGCAATAGGGTGGCTGCTTTTGCCTCCGGAAGATATGGCCTGACAGCCGGTCGTGGTGCGATAGTGTTGAGCTTTAGAGAAGAAATGAGCGATGCAGACCTGCAGCCGGTGGTTTTTTCTTTGGGGGTGGAGCATCCTTTATGGAACAGGTTGCAACTGAAAGGCAATATTTCCAGAAATTACCGGATCCCAAATCTGAATGATCTCTACTGGAAGGAGGATGGTTATGCCATGGGAAATCCGGACCTCTCTGCCGAATCGGGCTGGTCAGGAGATGCAGGAGCAAATTTTTCATTTCAGAAAGGCATTTTCGCAATCACATTGAGTGCTGCTTATTTTGCTTCCCGTACCGAAGATATTATTGTCTGGCTTCCCCAGGATGGAGGAAAGTGGAAGCCACACAACAAAGAAATTGGTGAAACAAATGGTGTTGAGGCTGGTCTGGATGTGGCGGCAGTCGCAGGTAAAAACAGGATAAGTTCCCGTGTTTTTTACACCCGGGTGAAATCCACCCTCTTTTCCGATGATGAATACAATAACCGGCAAATGGTTTATACGCCTGAGCATAATTTGAATGCTGTATTTGGCTATTCACGGGGAGACTTTTATGCAATACTCGCCGGTCGCTTTATCGATGAGCGCTACTACGACTATAAAAGCACTCTTGATGCATATTCCCTTTGGGATACTTCGTTGGGATATAATTTCAGAATTTTCGGAATTGGTGCAGACTTTTCTTTTAAAATAAACAATATCACAAATTCGGATTACCAGGTAGTGGCATGGTACGCTATGCCTCCTCGCAACTATTTATTTTCAATAGATTTAACCATTTAAAATTAGGATGATGAGAAAATTGGAGTTCTTTAAAAAGAGTATTTCCTCTGTCGGCGTGTTAAAAGCTCTTTCTTTAGCTTTATTACTTGCCTTTGTGTCTTGCGAAAGTGATGATGACACCGGGGTGGTAGAAGACAAAGGTGATTTTGTAAATGGCGTTTTTGTACTTAACCAGGGTGCCATGAATGCTGCTAACGCGTCTGTTTCTTTTATTGCTCAGGATACTGTAATGGGTAATTTGTTTGCTGAAAGAAACAATGCAGTGCTGGGGGATGTATTGCAGGATATGGTAACTGTGGATACACTTTCTTTTCTGGTGTTGAATAATTCGCACAGTCTGGTGGTGGTCAATAATAAGAACTTCAATTATGTGGGACAGATTTCTGAAGGAATAAATAACCCCAGGTACGCCGCTGTTTATGATGGATTAATTTATGTGTCTCAATGGGGAAACGGCGGTGAAGTGGTTGTTGTTGATCCTGAACAGATGCAGGTGGTCAGCTCCATTAATGTGGGGGTCGGTCCCGAGGGGCTCGAAGTTGTTGGTGATGAGTTGTGGGTGGCCAACTGTGGAGGATATGCTACCGATAATATTATTTCAGTAATTGATCCTGTCAACGATGAGGTAATTAAGGAAATTACGGTCAATGACAATCCACAGGACCTGATCGTAGATGCCGACGGTGATGTTTGGGTGTTGGCAACCGGTTATACTCAGTATGATGATGCCTGGAATGTTATTAGTGAAACCCCTTCGGCAATTCAGAAAATTGATGCTTCTACTTTTTCTATAGAAAGTACTTTTAATCCTGATGAAACTGTTTATGGGAAAGCCACAAAAATTGAGGTTTCAGCAGATGGTCAAAGTTTCTACTTCGGAGGGGGATATGGTTTTCCCGGAATTTGGGAAGTGGATATTACTGCATCAGAATTGCCCCAGGAAACTTTTGCAAATGTGACTCCGTCGGGTTTGGGCGTAAATCCTGCTAATGGAGATCTGTATGTTGGTGTTGCCCCGAACTTTACTTCTGGGGGACGTGTGGAGGTTTATTCTGCCAACGGGACTGCCGTTGAGACCTATGAGGACAACATAGGCATTGGTCCCTGCAACTTTGTTTTCGTCTCTGAGTAATTGGATATAAATACGGCTCCGGAACCATTTCCTTTACAGCTACTGCAATGATTTGTTCTGCCATAAACAAGTTTAGCTGCTTAACTCGCCCAAAGTTAATCAGAGGGAGATGGTCCGGGGCTTTTTCCTCAGGATGACAGTCAG
>DHQK01000134.1 GCA_002411085.1 Marinilabilia sp. UBA5340
CCTTTTTGGACAGCCTCTTTTTGCGAATTCAAGATAACCCTACACAGTTTCAAATATGTCGGGTAATTGTTGCATGAACAGGGCTAGTTTTGAGAATAAATAATTGGTCATAAGTCTTTTATCCATCCTGTTAAAAAATATTACTATGAAAACGATTTTAACTTTTATTCTGGCTGGTATTGTGGCTTTCGCTACAGCTCAAAACAATGATACACGCTTCGATCTTGGCAAAGTTTACGAAGGCGGATATCCGGCAATTAATGGGGTTGTTGAAAAGATGGCTGATGCGCAGGTTATTGAATATGGTGTGCGGTGGCAGGCTGATTTTTCCAGTGAGATTGATATTCATCGAAATTACATGTTTCTAAAGACCGACAGTGAGTTGCTGGCCTTTGATACATATTATCAGCTGTTGATTTCTCCAAAATTTGTGGCCTCTGTTCGGGATGATTTCCGATTGAATGGCGACGAAAGCGCAATGCTTTTTCAGGAACTGCTGTGTCTGGTGGATCAACGCTTCTGGGATGTATTTTTTTTCCAAGAGAACCATGACTGGTATTTTATCAGGAAAGTCTTTTTCGATGATATCGAAGCCTGGAAGGTGACAGTGGACAACGGGGGTAAGATTCTTTCCATCGATTATAGCTCCCGGATGCAGGTGACGCTTCCTGATGATAAGGAGGATGTAAAAATGGTTGATGTGAGTGGTTACCAGTCCAATGCTGCAATTTCCGGTGAAGATGCAAAGGTGATGCAACAGTATATTGACGATAAACTGACGTTTAATCAGGAAGTTGTGAGTGTCCCTGAGGACATTATTACTCCTTTTTCCTCAGCCCGAGTCTGTAAACTGAAGTATTCTTTTTCCGAAACAGTTTCTGATGATGAATATGGTGATTATATAAGTACCAGTAGCTATGAGTATCCGGTACTGGTTGATGGCGTTGAGATACTGGTTTTTAATGATATAAATGAATTGATTTCTTCGGAGCGTTTTAAAGAGAGGCTTAATAGTGATTTTACACTTTCCGTTGAAGGGAATGCCTTTCTTTTTGAAACGTTTCTTGATGAGGTAACATCGTTTGATAAGCGGGAAAAAGCCACATTTAGTCAATACAATTCCTGGTTTTTTGTGCGTGAGGAGTCATTTGGAGAACCAGCTGGTTTTCGTGTGGAGGTCGATGAAAAAGGGGTTCCTGTGGCAATTTATTATTCCGGAAATCTGGGGGTAAAAGTGCCCGAGGAGGTTTTTGACGAGAGCACAGTTGATTGGGGTTTTTCATTGATTGATCCGTTGCAGACAGAGCTGAAAGTGACTGAAGGCACCGTTTTGCCTTTTGGCGTGGTCTTTAATGATGATGCTGCATCTAAAACAGGTGCCTGGCTAATGGTTAGTTACCAGGGCGAAATGGTTTCGATGTATGCCGCCACCGAAATGACATCTCCTTATTACAGCGAGGTTCCCGGAGAAATTATGACCGTTGGAAAACATACTGTTGATATTTATCTGATGAGGCCCGGGATGGATACCGAAACAGCACATGGGAAAATTACGCTGAATATCGAAGTTGTGCCTTTTGATGATGGAGGTATGGATTGGAGTCTGAACATGGAAGAACCTGCACAGAATGAGCTCCAAAGTCAGGAAGGTGTGTCCATTCCGGTTCGGTTGCTGTTTGATGCTGATGAGGCCAATCGCCTGGGGGTGAATTTGATAATCAGGTTTAATGGCAATGATGTTGGTGGCAGTAATGCACCACATCTGAATTCTCCTTTTGAAACGCAAATTCCGGGGGATGCAATGACTTCCGGAAAGCATATAGTGGAATTTCTGTTGGTTCCTCCCGGAAAAGAAAAAGACCGTGTTCTGGCCTCTGCCGTAGTTAATATTGAGGTCAAATAATCAGCTGTTTTGCAACAAGGAGTGGAATCATTGCAGATTCAAAAAGAATCTTGTCGCATTCAGTTTTACTCCTTTTGGCTATGCTGCTTCGGCCTACTTTTGAACTATAATTAACAACATTACTTATCAAAATCCCAAACCATGAAAAAGTATGTTTTTTTAGTCTCCGTTTTTATGATGCTGCTTCCTATTGCAGCCAGCGGACAAATCAGTTTGAAAAAGGTTCTGGAAAGAACCAAAGAGAAAACCGACAGGAAAATTGAAAATCGCATTGAGAATAAACTTGACAATGCGGTGGATAAAACACTTGATGATGTGGAAGACAGTGCATCAGGAAAGTCGGGAACTGCTAAAAACTCAACCGGTAATTCTGCGTCCCGCAAAGAATCTGCTTCTTCAGAGGAAAACTCCTCCGGGCTTTATCCTGCCAATGGAGCCACCGAAGTGCCTGTTAATGTTACGCTCAAGTGGGAAACACCCCAATATGACGACGGATTCAAAGCGGTATTGTATGAAGTATATGTGGGTGAAAAGGGTGATTTCGGAAATAATCTGGCCGGAACATCCAGGGAAAACGAATTCTCCTGTAAGGATCTGAAAACCAATACGACTTATGAATGGAGTGTGAAAGCATCCGACGGTAAACGTTATATGCCGGGGCCTGGGGGAACTTTTACTACCGGTAAAGCTGTTGCTGCTCCAATGAATGTTCAGTGGAATAAGTTTGATTTTGTTCCTGGTGATAAGGTGATTTTTGAAGATGGCCCTGATCCGATGGAAGAAAACGGGGAATTCCCCAGTCGCTGGGATCTGGTGGAAGGACAGGTGGAAATTGCCTCTGTAAATGGCGAAACGGTGATGATGTTTCTCGATGGTGGTAAGATTATTCCTTATCTGAAAAACCGGGATCAGGATTATCTGCCTGATGTATTTACCATTGAATTTGACTTTTATACACCTAAAGGAGGAAACCGGATAAAATTTTTCCTTTCCGATCAGAAGAATCAAACCCACATGGGAAATGCCCAGGAATTTGATGTTACACCAATACGCGTTGATACGCCGGATGGCAACTATGTGGAGCATTCTCAACGTGACTATAGCTATTGCGAGAATGGATGCTGGACACACGTTTCCATTGCTTACACCAAAGGTAAACTGAAGGTCTATCTTGATGATACCCGCCTGGTTAATATTCCGCATTATGAGTTAAATCCTACCGGGTTTACGTTTTATCCATATTTTGCCGATGCAGCTGACAATGAGGTGTTTTATGCAAAGAACTTCCGAATTGCTGAGGGAGGAGTAAAATACTATGACCGTGTGATGACAGAAGGCAAGATTATCTGTAATGGTATCCGGTTCGATGTGAATAAGGCAACTCTCAAAGCTGAAAGTATGGGGCCCATCAACAATATTTTTGAATTGATGCAAAAACAACCAGATCTGAAGTTCAGTGTGGAGGGACATACCGACAGCGATGGAGATGAAACAGCCAATCAAAAGTTGTCGGAGGAGAGAGCCAAAATAGTTGAAGAACAGTTGATTGCGATGGGGATTTCTGCTGAAAGACTTTCAAGTAAAGGTTTTGGAGAAAGCAAACCCATTGATAACAATAGCACTGCCGAGGGAAAAGCAAATAATCGGAGAGTGGAATTTGTAAAATTTTAACATGAACAATGAAAGTTATGAGAACATTATTTTGGTTAAGTGCTTTGCTGATGATTATTAGCGGCCTGAAAGCACAGGAAAAGGAGGCGGGTATTTATCTGCTTAAATCAGGGCATGTGGAATATGAATTATCCGGAAATATTACCGGAACCAGATCTATTTGGTGGGACAATTACGGAGAGTGGAGTTACGAAGAGGAGAAAACCGTTACGAAGATGAAGATTTTCGGGATGTCTTCCGAGGAAGAAAAACACATCATTACAGTTACCAAAGATGGAACATTCTGGACCGCCAATATGACTGAAAATACCGGTATGACAGGCAAGGAACCCACTGAAGACATCCGGGGTGATCTGTCGGAGATGGATGAAGAAGAACAGGAGGAATATGGCCGTCAGATGTTTGAAGCGATGGGGGGGCGGGAATTGCCGCCTGAAACTTTTATGGGTAGAAAATGCAATGTGATGGAGGTGATGGGGTCTAAAACTTATATCTATAAGAATATACCGTTGAAATCGACCGTCAACTTAATGGGCATAAAAGCTGATGCGGTAGCTGTTAAGCTTGAAGAAAATATTTCCGTTCCTGCCTCTAAATTTCAGCCGGTTGCAGGTATTGATTATGAGGAAATGCCTGATGAATACGGGTTTTATGATTAGGATTTTTTTAATTTATCTAACTAAATAAAAATGATTGTTATGAAGAAGTTTTTTGTGATGGTGGCGCTTGTGGCTGCTATGGGTTTTTCAGCCGGGCAAATAAATGCACAGGAGTCAAAGTTTGCTCTGGGAGCAGGATTGAATTATGGAACTGAAATTGAAAATCTTGGTGTCTCCTTGCTTGGACTTTATACCATCAATGAGCAGTGGGAAGTAGCTCCCGGTTTTACCTTTTTCTTCGAAAAAGACTATACCAAATTGTCATCACTTGATTTGAACGGCCATTATGTATTCAGCAACAATGGAACCAATACTTTTTATGGCTTGGCCGGCTTGAATGTAACCTTCTTCAAATGGGAGATGGATGGTGTTGGTAATTCATATCAAGAGCAGGGCGATGAGTATTCTGATGATGTGTGGGGAGACATGTTTGATGATTTGTACTCGGATCTGGCTGCAGAAATGGAAATTAAGGAAGAGTACATTGGTCTGAATATTGGTGTTGGTGGTCGTTTTAAACTCTCTGATGTACTGTCGATAAATGCTGAGGCCAAATACATTCTGGGGGATCTGGATTATTTGAATATTGGTGCAGGACTTTTGTATCATTTCTAAAAAGTTTTTAAGCCAGTTTGTCAATTAGGCATTAAGTAAAAGCAAGTTGAATTGGCCGGTTTGGGTTGTCCCGGAGGGAGTGGTTTTTCCTTTCGGGACTTTTTTGTTTTGTCCGGAATTAGAATTCATTGGTTTGGCAAAAACGAATATCTTTGCGAGTCATTTCAGATATGATGAGTCAAACTAATATAGTCAAAGAAACATATTCCCGTCATTATGGCCCAAATCTGATTTTGGCTATGCCGGTGATGCTGGCTCAGGCCGGCCAGATGGTGGTGGTGCTTGCCGATAACCTGATGGTGGGACAACTGGGTACGGTGCCACTGGCTGCGGTGTCTTTCGCCAATACCGTTTTTGTGGTGGGTATGGTCTTTGGATTAGGCATGGTCAACGGATTGACACCTCTGGTGGGAAAAGCTTATGGTGGTGGCAATAAGCAGTTGGCCTCTTCATGGTTTAAGCAAGGTTTGTATGCGTTTCAGGCTGCGGGACTTGTTCTTACATTATTGTTGTGGCTGGTTGGATACCTGATGCCATTTATGGGACAGCCGGCCGATGTGGTGGAGGTGGCATTGCCCTATTATCGTGTGTTGGTGGTTTCGATGATTCCTTTTGTGTTGTTTTTTACGTTCAAACAATTTGCCGAAGGATTGGGAAACACCCGTATTGCTATGATTATTACAGTTTCGGCCAATCTGTTGAATATATTTCTGAATTACATCTGGATTTTCGGCAAATTTGGCTTTCCGGCTTATGGAGTGATGGGAGCCGGATATGCTACCCTTACTGCTCGTATGGTGATGCCATTGCTTTTTATGTGGGTCTATTTTAAGTTCGATTTTTTCAGGTACTATCGTCGTCATATCGGAGAAATTAAATTTTCATGGGATAAAAGTCTCTATCTGATGCGACTTGGACTTCCCATCGGAGGCCAGCATTTTATTGAAGTTTTGTCTTTCAGCCTGGGAAGTATCATGATGGGATGGCTGGGGGCGGCTGCTCTGGCAGCTCATCAGATTGTACTGAGTTTTGCCAGTTTTACTTTTATGGTGGCCCAGGGAATTGCTGCAGCTACCACGGTGAAGGTGAGTCAGTTTGTGGGGCAGAAACGTTTTAATGCTTTGCGTGCAACGGTTTTTGCTTCATTACATCTGGTGCTGGCATTTATGGGCAGTGGGGCAGTCCTTTTTATTTTCGGACGTAATTTTATTCCCGGCCTTTTTATTGATAGTGCTGAAGTTATTGGCATTGCAGCTGGATTGATGATTGTTGCTGCGGCGTTTCAACTTTTTGATGGCTTGCAGGTGACAATGCTTGGGGCCTTGAGGGGGCTCGAAGATGTAAACCTTCCTTTTGGGATGCTGATCGTGGCTTATTTTATGCTTGCACTGCCTGTGGGGTATCTTTTTGCATTTACACTCAATGTCGGGCCACGTGGTATCTGGTATGGCTATTTGCTCGGTCTCTTTTCCATTTCTATGTTTCTTTTGCTAAGGTTCAGGTGGCTGACAAGAAATATGCGTTTCTCCGAAAGGTGCTCAAAGTAATACAATATGCAAGAAGTTGACGTATTAAATTCGGTCAAAGAATTGTCAGATGACCGTGTTGCCGGCAAAACTGCTGTGGTAATTGATGTGCTTCGTGCTACCTCAGTGATGGTAACGGCACTTTCTTTCGGAGCAGAAAAAGTCGTTCCGGTGCTTTCTGCAGAGGAAGCATTCGGATATCGTCGCAATAATCCCAAAGAGAATGTAATTCTCGCAGGAGAACGAAATGCTGATCCTATTGAGGGATTTGATTTGGGTAATAGTCCGCTCGAATTAATCCCTGAAAAAATTAATAATGCCACGTTGGTAATGACTACCACCAATGGCACCAGTGCTATTAGGAAAGCCTATACTGCCGGATGTCTTTTTGTTGCTTCATTTTTAAATGCTACGGCCACGGTGAATGCTTTAAGGGGGGCGGATGAGGTGGTTTTGATAGCATCAGGCACCAACGGAATGTATTCTCTTGAAGATGTATTGTGTGCCGGGTACATGGTGGAACTGCTCCAACAACAAGCCACTCAGGCAGTATTTACCGATGCAGCTATGGCCGCATTGAATCTTTATGAAAACAGTAAGGCAGATTTTCCCGGCATATCGGTGAAGGGCAGACATTACAATATTTTAAAGCAAAAAGGACGTGACAAAGATCTTGATTATTGTTTTCGCAGAGATGTGCTCGATATTGTATGTGTAAGAAACGGGAAAAAGATTGAACTTTTGTCGGAGTGATAAGTGATTTTTGGGGGAATTCCCCTTCGTCTTTGGTGGGTTCGTCATTTTTAGTAAAAAAAAGTGGCAGATTAAGACCTGCCACTTTCATATAAATGCTTTTAGCGCTTCACTCTTCCACCTTTTTATTCAATAAGATGTGAGCTGCGATACCTCCAATAATTAACAGCAAGGAAACAATAAGGTAAATGTTATCAATGTAATTGTTCATTGCATATACCCCCAAAATTATAACGGCGGCAATAATCATCAGTATTCCAAGGTTCTTCAGAAGATATTTCATAACATCTAAATTTGATTATCGATTTGTTTTTTCAATGCGAAGATAAAAATATTAATTGAATCCGGTAATTCAAAATATACCCTGCCAAATCATTTCTAAGTTTTACCAAAAATGAATCGGTGATAAATAGCCACTGAGCAGTGTTGGTGTGATAGCTTTTTTGTGACCCAGTGAAATTATGCTGCGGAGCTGTGACAGATAATGTATTGAGTTATTCAGTTCAGCTCTTGTCAGGTTGGGATTTAGAAAAATACTTTTGAGCACCGTTGGGTTTTTGATTCTCTTTTTATCTTTGTGTGAAATTCATAATTTGACGTAGAACTCCAAAATAGCAGTCCCTTGGCAAAAGAAAAAAAATCCGTAGTTCAGACTCCCCTGATGAAGCAGTATTATAGTATTAAAGGTAAGTATCCTGATGCCATACTGTTGTTTCGGGTGGGTGATTTTTATGAAACTTTTTCTGATGATGCCATAAAAACTGCCGGCATTTTAGGAATTACGCTGACTAAGCGCGCCAATGGTTCTGCTTCGTCGATAGAACTTGCCGGTTTTCCTCATCATGCACTGGATACTTATCTGCCCAAATTGGTCAGAGCAGGACAACGGGTGGCGGTGTGTGATCAGCTGGAAGATCCCAAAATGACTAAGAAAATAGTCAAAAGGGGAGTGACTGAACTGGTGACTCCCGGGGTGGCTATTAATGACAATATTCTGGAACATAAGGAAAACAACTTTCTGGCAGCGGTTCATCTCGATCACACCAGCGGAGGTGTTGCCTTTTTGGATATCTCTACTGGGGAATTCCTGACTGCTGAAGGTCCTTTTGATCATATTCAAAAGCTTATTTCTGGTTTTAAACCCAAGGAGGTTTTGTTCGAGAAAACAAAAAAAGCACAGTTTTCCGAACTTTTCGGGCCGGGTTATTACTCGTTTGGTCTCGACGATTGGGTCTTTACAGGAGAGTCAGCCCGCGACCGGTTGTTGAAACATTTTCAGACCAAATCGCTGAAAGGGTTTGGTGTGGAGCGTCTTCAACTTGGAACTATTGCTGCCGGGGCCATTATGCATTACCTGGATCTCACACAACATCACCAGGTGAGTCATATCTCCAATCTTTCACGTATCGATGAAGATAAATATGTGTGGCTCGACCGTTTTACCATTCGCAACCTGGAGATTTTTGCTCCTGTGAATGAAGGAGGACGCTCGCTGGTGGATATTGTTGATCATTCGGTGACCCCAATGGGAAGTCGCCTGTTGAAACGATGGATTGCGCTCCCATTGAAAGATGTCAAACCGATTCAGGATCGTCAATCAGTGGTGGAGCATTTCTTTAAAGATCCACAACTGAAGATGGATCTGGAAAGTCAGTTGCGCCCCGTTGGTGATCTGGAGCGTTTGGTTTCAAAGGTCGCATCGGGACGTATCACTCCGCGTGAAATGGTGCAGATGCGCAATGCCCTGGCCAGCGTGCAGCCCATAAAAGAGTTATGTGTTCAGGCCGACAATGAGGTGCTCAATCATATCGGTGATCAATTGAATGCCTGTGCAACCATCAAAGAGCGGATTGAGAAAGAGATCATGCCCGATCCGCCCAATCAGCTAAATAAAGGCAATGTTATTCGAGAGGGTGTTTCCGAGGAACTGGATGAACTTCGCCACATTGCTTTTTCAGGGAAAGATTACCTGAATGAACTCGTGAAAAGAGAAACGGAGCGTACCGGTATTACCAGTCTGAAAATAAGTTTTAACAATGTTTTCGGATATTACATTGAGGTTCGGAACACGCATAAAGATAAAGTGCCTGAGGAATGGATCAGGAAACAAACTCTGGTAAATGCAGAAAGATATATCACAGAAGAGCTTAAAGAGTATGAAGCTAAAATACTGGGAGCAGAAGAACGAATGCTTGTGCTCGAAACTGAGCTCTTTGGTGCTTTGATTGCAGCACTCACCGATTACATACCCGCGATTCAGCTTAATTCCAATTTGCTGGCCCGTGTAGATTGTCTGATTGGCTTTGCTTCGCTGGCAGCTCAGAATAGCTATGTACGTCCGGTGGTAAATGAGGAAGAGAGCGTTGATATTAAAGCAGGGCGTCATCCGGTAATCGAAAAACAACTCCCGGCGGGAGAGGAGTATGTTCCCAATGATGTTTTTCTGGATAGTGAAAATCAACAGATTATTATTATTACCGGGCCTAATATGGCGGGTAAGTCAGCCCTTCTGAGGCAGACAGCTCTTATCGTATTGCTTGCTCAAATCGGTAGTTTTGTGCCTGCCGAGAGTGCTACCATCGGTGTAGTCGACAAGATTTTTACCCGGGTAGGAGCCTCCGACAACATTTCTCTGGGGGAGTCCACTTTTATGGTTGAGATGAATGAAGCTTCAAGTATTCTGAATAATCTCTCGCCCCGCAGTTTGGTGTTGTTCGATGAATTGGGCCGGGGAACCAGTACTTATGACGGAATTTCCATTGCCTGGTCGATAGTAGAACACATACATGAAAATACCCGTTCCCGGGCCAAAACACTTTTTGCTACGCACTACCACGAACTCAACGAGATGGAAAAATCATTCCCTCGTTGTAAAAACTTCAATGTTTCTGTGAAGGAGGTAGACAATAAAGTGATTTTTCTTCGAAAGCTGGTTCCTGGAGGCAGTGAACACAGTTTTGGTATTCACGTGGCCCGTATGGCCGGTATGCCGCCCAGTGTAGTAAAGCGTGCCAATGAGATACTAGGTGAGTTAGAAACAAATAATCGACAGGGGGGGATTTCCAAGCCGGTAGGTGATTTGGCTCAAAATCGGGAAGGTTTTCAGCTTAGCTTTTTTCAGTTGGACGACCCCATACTTCAGCAAATCAGAGATCAGATTGTGAATCTGGATATCAACAATCTGACCCCGATGGATGCGCTGAACAAGTTGAATGAGATAAAGCGGATATCGGGGTTGAAATAATGAATAAAAAAACACTCTC
>DHQK01000064.1:0-620 GCA_002411085.1 Marinilabilia sp. UBA5340
TCATCTTCATTGATTTTACCATCGTTGTTCTGATCCACATATTTCACATCTCCGGGCTTCACATTGGGCTGAAAAATGCCGTTTCCTGCATTTCGCCAGGATTGTATCTCAGCCTCATTCTGAAAAATACCTGCAGTTTCGAAGCCCCAGAAATATCCGATGGCATGACCGTTTTGAGCACGGTAGAATTCACCGGAGTTATCATAAAGCATATTGCTCTCTCCGTGAATGATTCCATCTTCGGTGGGAATGGCACCCACCTCATTTTTATTGTAAGCCCCGTTGGCAGACAAAGAATACCTCAGGTCACCAATCTGGTCATTCCAGTTCAGTGCCAGTTCAATACCGGTATTTTTCACATCTCCACCATTGATAAAAGGAGCACCGGTTCCGGCAGTTCCCAATATAGGTGCTTCCACCAGCCAGTCTTTGGTAGTTTTGATGTAGTAATCGATGTTGGCCCCCAAACGAGAGTGCAGAAAACGGGCATCAATACCCACATTGATTTGTTCTGAAGTTTCCCACTTCACGCCTGAATTGGCCAAACGACCGGGGTATGCACCCTTCACATTGGATCCCAACTGAGTTCCGAAAAGGTAATATCCTGCAGGGTAGTCTCC
>DHQK01000064.1:874-2854 GCA_002411085.1 Marinilabilia sp. UBA5340
TTACCTACCTGGCCCCAACTGGCTCTTAATTTCAGATAATTCATCCAGTTTCCGGCATCTTCCAGAAAGGATTCCTCAGACATTACCCAACCTGCCGAAACAGAAGGGAAATATCCCCAGCGATTGCTTTCCTGAAACTTTGAAGAACCATCGGCACGGAAAGTTGCATTCAGCATATACTTTTCCTTGAAGTTGTAGCCAAAACGGGCAAAATAGGAAACGCGACGTGCCTTCACTTCAGGACCACCTTCCACATTTCGCTTTTCAGTAACTCCGGTAATATTTCCATCCTCATCTTCCACCAGGGTAGCCTGGCCGGTAGTGTTGTCCAGATAGGCATAGTCCCAACTGTCAAATTGCTCAAGCAAATCCCAGTTAGATCCCTGAACACGCATTCCCTGGTATTGAATAGACTCCATACCGCCCAGTACCTCGAAACGATGGTCACCAACTTCGAAATTATAGGTTGCAGTGTTGGTCCATGTCAGTGTATGTCCCTTCGACATATTTTGCTGAACAGTAGTGTGATCTTCATTGTAAGAATAAACAGAAAATCTGTAAAGAGGTGTATAGCTGCGGTATTCTCCGGCATAGTAATTAATACCAAAAACCGTTTTAAGGGTAAGGTTTTCGATGGGTTCCAACTCAGCATAAACATCGGCCAGCAAGCGCTGATCATCATTCTCATTATTGCTGTTGGTCATCATGTGCCCATAAGGGTTCCCGTCGCCATCATACCACTGTGAAGAGGAGGTATCGTTATACGGAGAATCGTACTTATTATTATCGCTAAACACAGGTGCAAGCGGAGAAGTTCCAAAAGCTCCACGAAGTGTATTGCTATACTGATTACCTACCTGAACTCCGTTTTTCATGATATAACTGAAATTTAGGTGTTGCCCGACTTTCAGAATATCATTATACAGTTTGTGCTCTGTATTTAATCGAAATCCGTAACGCTCATAATTGGAAACATCTGATCCTCCTACAACACCTTCCTGTCCGGTATAATTCAATGACATAGAATAAATGGAGGATTCAGAACCACCACTAAGTCCTATATTGTAATTCTGCGTAACAGCATCGTCAACAAACATTTGTTCTACCCAGTCGGTATCGGCTGTACCATCAAAGATAGAAGGATTGTACAAAGCAGCTCCTGAGTTGGCTGCCTGCTCCTGCATAATATTAATGTATTCATTGCGGTTCAGCATATCGGTATACCTGGCTACCTGCTGAATACCATAATAGGTATCAAACGTCACCTGGGCTTTGCCTGCTTTTCCGGTCTTGGTCGTAACCAGCACCACACCATTGGCTGCCTGCGATCCGTAAATTGCGGCAGAAGCAGCATCTTTCAATACATCGATACTTTCAATGTCGGAAGGAGCAATGGTCGAAATATCACCTTCAATTCCATCGATAATATAAAGAGGCCCGGCATTACCAATAGTTCCGAGTCCGCGAATGGTAACCTTCATATCGGCTCCCGGCTGACCCGATGTGGAAGAGATATTCACCCCGGGTGTGCGTCCCTGAAGGGCCTGCAACGGAGAAGTATTGTTCATTCGCTCAATGTCTTCCCCTTTCACCTGCAACGTAGCTCCGGTGACCAGTTTTTTCTTCTGAACACCATAACCAACAACAACAACTTCCTCCAGGTCGGTTACATCTTCAGACAATACCACATTAATAGTGGATTGACCCTCAACTGGAACTTCCTTGCTTTGAAATCCTATAAAAGAGTAAACTAAGGTAGCCTCCTCGCTTACTTCAATAGAGTAAGTACCATCAACCTGGGTAATGGTACCATTCATCGTTCCCTTTTCGAGGATCGAAACCCCCGGAATGGGCTCATTTGACGAGTCAGTAACCAGTCCGGTCACTGTTTGCTGGGCCATCATGAGCCCAATCCCCGCCATAAAAAAGAACATAAAAAGAAAACTCTTTTTTAACATAGCATTGGATTTAAATCTTTAA
>DHQK01000064.1:3065-4067 GCA_002411085.1 Marinilabilia sp. UBA5340
TTAAATAATGAAACACTCCTTCTTTTGAGTAAACCAAAAGTTTACTGTCCAATACACTTTTTAACCGTATTCGACTTTTCAAAGGTATTTTAACACTATTTAAGGCTTAAGTCCTTTTGTATAAATGATGGGGGGATTTGGTATTGATGAAGGGGAAATATGTATTTAAGATGGGGGTGAAATGTCTAATTACCACAACTCAACAGTCTCATTTTCAAACCAATGATCACAAAACAAAAAAACATAAAAAGAGATGGAAGCAATTAACAGCTAATTTTTGGAAATATCTTACAGACTACTGACGATGAAGCTAATAACATTTTCAACCATCACTCACGAGAATGAAGCGTCAGACCAAATAAAATGATTAACTTAATGGATACCTGATGGTATACCCATATTTTTTTTTATTATTCCTTACGTATTTTGAGTACCATACAAGCCTAATAAATATCTTAGACTGCCAAATTCATCAAAAAGGCAACACAGAAAAGACTAAAAGCCTGAATGCCGGAAACCTGCAGATCCCCCATAGACCTTCGGACATAAAAAACATAAAGAGGTTGTCTCAAAAATATAATACTCTAAAGGTGTGTCATGTTGAGCGTAGTCGAAACATCTGTCTTTCAATGGGAAAGATTCTTGGGCTAGCTACCAATGACAGATTTTTGTAACAGGCAAAATTCAGCGGATTAATGACAGAAACTATTTAAACTTAAAATACAAGCGGTTGATCATATTGGGTGTTTCACTAAACCCCTTAAAACGGTGTAGTTGCGATTGCGAACCGTAATTTTCAGCTTTCTGGAATTTTGTTCCTACCGGAGGTATGGCATCCATAAAAGAGATATTTCCTGATGGATATTCCGGATTAGTATAATTTCTTTCAGGGTCATACTTCTGCTGAATGGTAGGTGTAAACAAGTGCAGGGTAACATCCTCCGATGCGCTATACACCTCAAAAGGAGTAGGACACTCCAGCTTCATTCCGTAGAAAAGCGA
>DHQK01000064.1:4241-6484 GCA_002411085.1 Marinilabilia sp. UBA5340
TGAGCACCTTCAATGTCTTTTTCAGGAAAATCAAAAGTAACTCCGCTCATTGGTATTTTATCTCCGGGACGGTAATCATAATCCAGTTGCAACACTCCGTTTTCCAGCATTGTCCAGCTGAAGCGATAGGCATCCCAGCCATTGGGGTAACTATAAAGTACATCAATACGATAAGTTTCGTCGTCTTCGTTCAGGGCGACTTCTTTACATTCGATATCTGCATCAGTAATGAAAACAGGCCCGTTGTCAAGAGGAATAAGCTGATCACCGCTAATAACCTCATTAAGTAAACCGGTGCTTTTGCTAAATTTAGCAGTAACTCCTGATGCCGACAAGATATAAAGAGAATCGGTTTCGTTCATATCAATATCTGAGCTCTTCTCCGCAACCTTTTTGACCATTCTCTCAGCGAAGAATTCAGGAGAATTCAGCTCAAAACTCCAGGTAAACAGCTCTTTGTCGTCAGGATCTGTGGCTGTTAGATACAAAACATCATACATTTTCCAGTTTTCCGGAAGTGAGAGTAACAACTCCCCTTCATCTCCGGGCTCAATATCAGGAGCTGTGATGGGGCCTTTTACATCGTCACGATCACCTTCCAATGAATTAAATTTCGAAAGCTTGTAAGAAAAGCTGCATTGGTTGGTATTTGTAAAATCATATCGATTCTCAATAGAAAAAGTACCATCCCAGGCAGGTGTAATATATTTTTTCTCAATATATACAGGGGACCAGATCTCTTTTATTGTATAGAAACTCCCCTCTTTTTCACGATAAGGTCCCACAATACCATCGGCACCTGAAGCTTTATCGGTATCCAAAACGCCACCTTTATCGGTTCTTACTACCCCTTCGTCGGCAAACACCCAGAGAAACATACCTGCAGATAATGGATTGGACAGCATCGCATTCCAATAGTCCTCCAATCCGGCTCCATGACCACCATCATATAAGCCATGAAGAAGTTCGGTAGGCATGAAAATATCCCGTCCGTTAAACATGTTTTTGATGCCGGAATTGTAGCTTATGTAATGAACCGTATTGATGTCGTCGTGAAGTCCAAACGGGTGTAAAACAGGTCGTTTTTGAATATCAAGTTGTTTGTAAAGAGGGTCGAGATCCCGATTAAAGCCTCCTTCGTTTCCATTAGCCCAGAAAATGACGGAGGGATGATTCAGGTCACGTTTCAACATCTCATTTACCAAAATGGTACCCACTTCGGTATCATAAGTTGGATTTTGCCAGGTACACAATTCATCAATAACATACAATCCGAGTGAATCGCATAATTCCAGGACATGCTTATCGGGCGGATAATGCGCCATGCGAACCGCATTCATATTCATTTCCCTGATAAGTAAAAGATCCATCAGACTCTGCTCCCGGGTGACCTTGCGCCCTGTTGTAGGCCAAAAGCAATGACGGTTTACACCTTTAAACATGATCTTTTCATTATTGACGTAAACGCCGTCCCTTTCACGAACCTCTATAGTGCGAAATCCAAAACGTTCGTTGATGGAATGTAGTTCTTTGCCTTTACGGCTTACAGTAATTTCTGCATCATAAAGATTTGGCGTTTCAGCCGTCCATGGCTTAATATTCTCAATCACTGAAGATGCTGTAAGCTTTTTGTCCTTTTCGTCAATAGTTGATTGAAAGGTTCCCACTTTCTTTCCGGAAACTGCCTCAAAAACTTTAACAGAGACTTCAGCTTTAGAGATTGCTTTATCAAGAACCAGTTCCAGATTCATTGTGCCGTCATGCCGGGCATCAATACCCGAATATTCAATAAAAGTTTCAGGAACAGCTTCCAAATAAACAGGTCGGTAAATACCACCAAAAACCCAATAGTCAGCGCTACGCTCAGCTTTATTCACACTCTCGTTGGAAGACATTTTACTGACTTCTACCTCAAGCTGATTATCGGAGCCCACCTTAATAAAATCAGTAATTTCACGCTTAAACTGATAAAAAGCCCCTTGATGGATGTCACCGGCCTGCTTGCCATTTACTTCCACCCTGGTGTCAGTCATTGAACCTTCGAAAACAATAAAAATCCGTTTATCTTTCCATTCCTCAGGGATGGAAAAATTGGTTTTGTAAAGCCCCTTTTCTGAAGCCTTGTCTTGTTCATATCCGTAGTTGTATTCACCAAACCCCTCAAGTTCCCAGCAGGAAGGAACCACTATTTCAGTCCATTCACCGCTTTTTCTGCCATCTGTGCAAAAGAAGTCCCACATTAC
>DHQK01000121.1:0-5207 GCA_002411085.1 Marinilabilia sp. UBA5340
CTTGAGTTTAAGCCTACAGACGGTCTGGCTTTGAAAACCACTTTCTCTATTGGTTATGACCAGTCTCGTCGTGGTCGTTCCTGGGGAGCCCTTACCGACGACGGATTTAGTAATGATCAGCAGCCCCTGGCTCAGAGAGACACAGAGGAAGATCTGAATTATACATGGGACAATCAGGTGACTTATGAAAAGAATTTTGGCAGTCATCATTTCAACGCAATGGGACTTTACAGTATCTATGAGCGCCGTATTGAAACTTCAATGATGTATACAACCAACCTCCCTTTTGAGTCGCAGTTTTACAATATGGGTACCGGTGCCCAGTCGAGCTACAACATTGGCTCCAATTATATCAAAACCTCTTTGATGTCTTATGTACTTCGTCTGAATTATGACTTTGACAATAAATACCTGATCACACTTTCCAATCGCTGGGATGGATCTTCCAATCTTTCGGAAGGCAACAAATGGAAAGCTTTTCCATCCGGAGCATTTGCCTGGCGTGTGAGTGAGGAACCTTTTATGGAGAACTGGGGAGCTTTGTCCAATCTGAAAGCCAGATTGAGTTATGGTTTGACAGGAAATAACAATGTTGACCCTTATGCAACGCTCAGCTATGCAGACCAACAGACTTATTATGACTTTAATGGAACTACAGCCCTTGGCTTTATCCCTTCGCAAATTGCCAATAATCTACTGACCTGGGAGACAACTACAGAGATTAACTTTGGTATCGATTTTGGATTTTTGAGAAACCGGATTGCCGGATCTTTCGATATATACAATCGATTGTCTGAAGATCTTCTAATGCTTCAGAAGCTTCCTAAAGAAACCGGTTGGGAGGATATGACTGCTAATGTCGGATCTGTTCGCAACAAAGGAGTGGAACTTTCTTTGAATACCGTAAATATAGATACTGGTGATTTTAGCTGGAGGACTTCATTTACATTTTCGAAAAACACCAATGAAATTGAAACACTATACGGTCAGTCGGAAGTGGATGATGTGGCCAATGGTTGGTTTATTGGCGAAGCCATCAACTCGGAGTACAACTATAAGTTTGACGGTATCTGGCAGGCCAACGAAGCTGCAGAAGCTGCCTCCTATGGACAGACTGAGGGTCAGGCCAAGGTGTTGGATGTCAATGATGATGGTGTGATTGATCCTGATGATGATCGTATGATTCTGGGTTCCAACGATCCTGATTGGTCCGGTAGTTTTTCTACCAAGTTTAAATACAAAGGATTGGATTTATCGATGACCATGTTTACAAATCAGGGAGTATTTGTATATAGTGGTTTCCATTCCAACTTTGTGGATATGCGCGACCGTGGACGCGCCAAGTTGGATGTAGCCAACTGGTACATTCCTGAAAATGGGGCTGGTCTGCCTGCCCAGTATTCCAATGAATATCCACAGCCCCGTAACGGAGGAACCTATTGGAGAAACGATGGTGTGGGTTATTACAGAGAAGCCGATTTTGTAAAAATTAAGAATATTTCTCTTGGATATACCTTTGAGACAAATGTTGCCAACAGGTTAGGCATGAGCTCGCTGAGAATATATACTAATGTGCTGAATCCATTTGTCTTTAGTGATTATGACGGATTTGATCCCGAGTGGGCCGGTTCTGACTATGGTGATGGGGGTGTAAGCTTTGTGACTTACCAGTTTGGAATTAATGCAAGATTTTAATTGTATAAAATATTGTTAAAGAGCGATCTGTACGTTCTTTTTTCTAAAATAGATAAACAAATGAAGAAGATATTTATATTTCTTGGATTATTGGGTTTTTTGAGCACTGGTTGTTCAGATTACCTGGAAGAAGAAAACCTTTCGAATGTCAATGCAGAGGAGTATTATCAAACCTCTGAAGGGTTCGAAACGTTGGTGAATGCTGCTTATGGTTCATTGCGTGACATTTATGGTCCTGCGCCCTGGATGTTTTGTGCTGGTACCGATATGTATGTCGAAGGTCGTCAATCGCAACCCGTTGGGTTGAGCGAATACCGTTTTCTGACTCCCTCAGAAGATGAGGTGTTGCCACTTTATGAGAATTGCTACAGCTCAATTCAGGCTTGTAATATTGGTCTGGAATACAGTGCAAGTACCGAGAGTTTTGATGCTTTGAACCAGAGAATTGGAGAGATGAAATTTATCCGTGCTAACGCTTATTTTCTTTTGGTACAGAGTTACGGAGGAATTGCCCTGGTAACAGAAATGATTGATGAACCTGTGACAGAACTTGACCGTGAGAGTGCAGAAAATATTTTCACTTTTATTATATCTGAATTGGAAGATGCCCGTGGGATGGTAAGTACCGATGCTTTTAACGGACGGGTAAATCGTCGTGCAGTTACGAACCTTTTAGCAAAGGTTTATCTTACCCGCGGTTATGAGCCGTTTGGTTCAGAGAATGATTTTACCGAGGCTGCAGCACTTGCCGATGAAGTGATTAACGGTCAGACCCTGACAATTCCGTTTCATGACCTCTGGTGGCCTGGAAATGAGATGAACGAGGAAGTCATTTTCTCTGTGCAGTATTCAGAAAACTCCATAAGTTCGGCTCCTGATGAACTGGGGCACTCCCAATCCAGTTACTTTGGTCCCTATATGGGGGGTAACGAGGTAGCCGGAGATGCTCCCTGGCGTTCATATAACCTTTGTCCAAATATGTATCTGCTCGATCTTTACAATGAGAATGATGCCCGCTGGGATGGGACTTTTATGACCACCATCTATGAAAACTACTATGATTTTTATAGGGTAGAAGATTTGTCTTCGGTGGAAGTCAGTCATTATTATGCTCGTCCATGGGAAAGCAATGAGACTTTTGAACAGGCTTATCTGGCAGAACATCCCGGGGCCACGTTTCATTATTACGAAACGCTTGAGGCTTCTAAATCTTCCGCATTGGACTATCAGACTATTGCCATTCGTAAGTTTGATGATCCCAATTCTGTATTTTCCAACAATGGCACCGTAAGTACCCGTGATTTGATTATTGCTCGTGTAGCAGAGACTTACCTGACGGCTGCTGAGGCTTATTTCCAGTTGGGGAATACACAGACTGCCGCCGACAGAATTAATGAGGTGCGTCAGCGTGCCGGAGTTTCAGATATTACCTCAGGAGATGTGGATATCGATTTTATTTTGGATGAACGTGCCCGGGAATTGGCTGGTGAGTATTACCGCTGGTTTGACCTCAAGCGTACGGGAACTTTGATAGATAGGACTGTGCAGTACAATAAGGATATTGAGTCAGCCGACTGGTTTGTTGGTAATGGTGGTGAATTGAAGATTCTGCGCCCTATACCGCAAGATGCCATTGATCTGAACAGGGGAAATTATCCTCAGAATCCTGCCTATAACTAAACTGAAAATTGATTTGGGTTTCACAGGTGGTTTTGGGAATCCTTTTATCTCAAAACCACCTGTTTGTTCCTGGATGGATTGATGTTTTTGATACTTCGTTGGCCCGATGCTGTATTGATGTAGCAGTTCTGAAATAAAATTACTCACGAAGGTCTGTAAGTTAATAATTACATGATTTTAAACGAATGAAACGAGCATGGCAACGATTGCCTCAAAAGAGAATGTAAACAATCAATCATGCGAGTTCCATCAGACCAATAACTTAGATAAATTATTTACTGATGAAACGAGTATGGAACTTTGATTCTTCAAACTTGCCACAAAAGTGCATGTATAAAAGGATTTCGAGTTCTTCAAAAGTTTCGGGAACCTAATAAACAAATTTTGTACGGATGAAAACCTCAGCTTTTATATACAAAGGATATCTGCTTGCCTGGCTGTTATTATTAACCGGCTCAGGATGCGCAGAAAAGAATACTCAGCCAATTGAGAAGGCAGCCTCTATTTATGAAGGAGTGGAGTTTGAGATGCCTGTTGTTCAGGAACCTGTATTTCCTGATTTATCGGTCTCTGTTACAGATTTTGGTGCTGTGGGTGATGCTATTACTCCAAATGGAGAAGCGTTTGCCAGTGCCATTGAAAAAGTAAGCAAAAGTGGAGGCGGGAGTGTGATCGTACCCAGGGGGATTTGGCTGACAGGTCCCATTCAAATGAAGAGTAACATCAACCTGCATTTGGAAGACGGTGCTGTTATTCGTTTCAGCTCCAATTTTGATGAGTACCCGCTTATTAAAACCAGCTTCGAAGGGTTGGATACCTATCGTTGTTTGTCGCCTATTCATGCACATAATCTGGAAAATATTGCTATTACGGGAAATGGAGTTATTGACGGAAATGGTGATGCCTGGAGACCTGTTAAGAAAAGCAAAATGACAGCCTCACAATGGGAAAAACTTGTGAATTCAGGAGGCGTCCTCAGCGATGATGGTAAAATCTGGTATCCTTCCGAAAAATCAAAAGCAGGAGACGGACGAGATAATTTTAACGTTCCTGATTTTGATGAACGGGAGGCGTTTGAACAGGTGAAGGATTTCTTGCGTCCCGTGATGGTGAGTATCAAGGAATGTAAGAGGGTTTTGCTTGATGGACCAACGTTTCAGAACTCTCCTGCATGGAATATTCATCCTCTGATGAGTGAAGATGTGACGATCCGTAATTTGACAATCCGTAATCCCTGGTATTCGCAAAATGGTGACGGGCTGGACTTGGAGTCCTGCAAAAATGTGGTTATTTACAACAATACTTTTGATGTTGGCGATGATGCCATCTGTTTTAAGTCAGGAAAGAATGAAGATGGGCGCCGCAGGGGTATGCCCACCGAGAATGTCATTGTGAAAAACAACATAGTTTACCATGGTCATGGAGGCTTTGTAGTCGGAAGTGAAATGTCCGGTAGTGTTAGAAATGTGCATGTCTCTAATTGTGTTTTTATGGGGACTGATACTGGACTTCGTTTTAAAAGTACCCGTGGGCGGGGAGGGATTGTCGAGAATATATACATTTCTAATATCGATATGATTGATATTCCAACAGAACCTATTCGTTTTAACTTGTTTTATGGTGGTAATGCTCCGTTAATGGACGATGGAGGTAACAGTGCTCCTTCCGAAGAGCGTGCTGAAGCTGTTGCTGTAACTGAAGAAACACCATCGTTCAGAAATATCTTTATGAAAAATATTCGTGCCAATGGTTTTGGGAATGCTGCCTTTTTTATGGGACTTCCGGAAATGAATCTGCAAAATGTGCATTTGGAGAATGCTGTTTTAAGAGGC
>DHQK01000121.1:5449-13972 GCA_002411085.1 Marinilabilia sp. UBA5340
TTTATGATTTACAACGGAAGAAATATTGATATTGATGAGTTGGAAGTTGAATTCTCAGGAAATACTGCATTTGCCGTTTTCGGTGACTGTACCAGCGATATTAAAATTCAGCAAAAAGTTGCCTTAGAAATGGAGAATAAAGTGAAGATTGGGGCAGAAGTTGCTGTTAATGAGGTGGAAATTGAATAATTGACATTTTGTATTATTGATTAGAGGCTGTTCGTTCTTTTCTGACGGGCAGCCTTTTTCTGTCAGAAGAAGTGTTTGTGTTTATTTGTCAAGTATTCCGGCAGGTGTAAGAATTATTTTGGAATTATTGACTTTGTCTATTATGGCTCATGAATTGGCGTAGGAGATGCTCAGTTTTTTAGTCGGATACTCTCATGATTTTTAGTTTCCAAAGAAATAGTCGCCAATTTAATGTTAATATTTTTCAGCTTTGAGACAGTTTAATTCTTTGTTTTTCAGTTGTTCTTAAGGGGGTGACCGGGTCGGTATTCTATGAAACTTCTTTGTGAAATAATTGCTTTTTGCATTCTATCTGTCATAAAATCAGTGTTCTGTCAATTTGCACCCTGTTGAAATTAACAATTTGCAACACCTATTTAGATATTTATTCGGAAGTTGGCTGTGATGCCGTAATGTAATTTAGCAATGTGAAAAAGTATTCAGACGAATGTGCAATATGATTGAATTTGTTAATTTTCTATTTAAATCAGATTTGTTATGAGAAAAAAGTCTTTTTTTAAAACTTTATTTGTTTTGGGACTGCTCGTTTGCATTTCCGCTACGACTTGGGCCCAGCAACAAATATCCGTCCGGGGAACGGTTACTGATAATTATGGTGACCCGCTTCCGGGTGTTAACATTATAATTAAAGGAACAACCACAGGAACAGTTTCCGATATCGACGGGAATTATTCACTGGAGGTTAACGATGCTCAAAATACCATACTCGTTTTTAGGTTTATCGGTTTTTCTGACCAGGAAATTCAGGTAAACGGGCAGTCTGTCATTGATGTAACAATGGAGGAGTCATCCATCGGCCTGGATGAGGTTGTTGCCATCGGTTATGGTACTGTTAAAAAACGGGATATAACCGGTTCTGTTGCTTCGGTAAGTGGTGAATCATTACAAGCCATTCCTGTTGCCAGCGCAACAGAAGCAATTACCGGTAAATTGGCAGGTGTCCAGATTTCTGCAACTGAAGGATCTCCCGATGCAGAAATTAAAATACGTGTTAGAGGGGGTGGTTCTATCACCGGAGATAATACCCCTCTTTTGATTGTTGATGGCTTCCCGGTGGAGACCATTTCGGATATTGCACCAAATGATATTGAATCTATTGATGTGTTGAAAGATGCTTCTTCTACTGCAATTTATGGTTCACGAGGAGCGAATGGTGTAATTATCGTTACTACCAAAACCGCTTCAGCGGGTAAAGTATCTGTGAATTATAATGCTTATGCAGCATGGAAGGAACTGGCGAATAAACTGGATGTGTTAAGTCCATACGATTATGCCAAATTTCAGTATGAACGGGCTCAGTTAGCAGACCGTCCTGAAAACTACACCGATTATTTCGGAAATTATCAGGATATGGATTTGTACAAAGAAGTAGAACCAAATGATTGGCAGGATCAGGTTTTTGGACGCACCGGGTTTACTTTTAACCATAATATGAGCATAAATGGAGGAAGTGAGAAGACAAAGTACTCTTTCAGTTATAGTCATATCGATGATAAAGCTATTATGAAGATGTCCAGTTTTAAACGGGATAATCTGACTTTAAAGATGAATAACAAACCTCATGAAAAAGTAACTCTTGATTTTTCACTTCGCTATTCTGATACTGAAATTGAAGGGGGAGGAGCTAATGAACAGAATGAGGTTTCTTCTGCCGATTCTCGTCTGAAATATGCAATGATCTATCCTCCGTTTCCTGTTGGTGGATTAACTAATTCAGGAGAAACCGATCCGGACTTCAATTTATATCATCCTGTGACAGCTTTGGCTGACAATGATCGCTTTCAGACTCGGAGAAGGTATAATATGAATGCAAGTGCCAATTGGGAAGTTATTGATAACCTGAATTTGAAAACAGAAGTTGGCCTGGATGATTATAAGTACGATGATGAGCGATTTTATGGACTGACCACTTATTATGTAAAGGATCGTCCTTCAGCAGAGAATAGCGGAATGCCTGCTATCATCTTTACGAAAAGAAATCGGGACTCCTTTAGAAATACCAATACTTTAAATTATGACTTTGGGAACCTGATTGGCGGAGCGCATAGTCTGGATGTTTTGGTGGGACAAGAATATTTTCTGAGAAAAAATGAATCGCATACAACAACGGTTCATGGTTTGCCTGAGTCCTTTACTCTTGCTGAAGCATCTGCGTTGTCCGCTCAGGGATCTGCACATTCCATTGAAAACTATTACAGTCCTGATGACGTGTTGCTTTCTTACTTTGGTCGTGCCAATTACTCTTTTGATGATAAGTACTTATTAAGCGCTACTTTTAGGGCCGACGGATCTTCAAAATTTGCAGATGGTAATAAGTGGGGGTATTTCCCGTCAGCCGCAGTTGCATGGCGTGTGACTTCAGAGCCGTTTATGGAAGGAGTACGTGGATGGCTTAATGATATGAAGTTGAGATTTAGCTACGGTACTGCGGGTAATAATAATATTCCATCCGGTCAGCTAATTCAGACCCTTGAAGTGAAAACCACCAACTATGTGAATGGTTTCGATAGCTACTGGGCGGGTTCAAAAACCATGGCAAATCCCGATTTGAAATGGGAAACTACCGTTACCCGAAATCTTGGTCTGGACTATAATATTCTGGGAGGCCGAATTAATGGTAGTCTGGAAGCCTATATTAATAATACAAAGGATTTGCTGATTCAGTTCCCTACTCCGGGTACAGGTTATGATAATCAATACCGGAATATGGGAGAAACCCAAAATAAAGGTTTTGAAATGTCACTGAATTGGGTGATTTTGGATAAGCGAGACTATGGTTTGAGCTTTAGTGGAAACATTGGATTCAACCAGAATGAAATTATTTCTCTTGGTTTGATGGATACTTTTACTCAGGATTCCGGCTGGGCATCAACCGAAGTGGGTGCTGATTTTATTGTAGAAGAAGGAGGCTCCGTAGGTGAAATGTACGGATACAGAAATGCAGGAAGATACAGTGTTGACGATTTTGAAGGTTATGTTGACGGAGCATGGATTCTGAAGGAAGGAGTTGTGGACAGTTCTCCGGTAGTTGGAAGTCTTCGTCCCGGAACTATGAAACTTTATGATGAAACCAATGATGACCTGGTGGATGTTGATGACCGGGTAATTATTGGAGATGCTAATCCCCTGCATACCGGTGGTTTTACATTGAATGCACGTGCTTACGGTTTTGATATGTCTGCAGCTTTTAACTGGAGCTATGGAAATGATGTTTACAACGCCAACAAAGTTGAATATACATCCACAAGCAAATATCACTCACGTAATATGTTGACCATTATGGAAGATGGAAAGCGCTGGACCAACCTTCGCGAAGATGGCACCATCAGTAACGATCCACAGGAATTGGCTGCAATGAATGCCAACACCACAATGTGGTCACCTTATATGCAACGCTTCGTGTTTTCTGATTGGGCAGTAGAGGATGGCTCTTTCCTTCGTTTGAATACTTTGACTTTAGGATATACACTTCCTTCCGATCTGATTTCACGCATTGGACTGACTAATTTCAGAGTTTATGCAAGTGCTTACAATGTATTTACATGGACCAATTATTCCGGATTTGACCCTGAGGTATCTACCAGAAGAAAAACTGCCTTGACACCTGGTGTAGATTATTCAGCTTATCCGAAGAGTCGTTCATTTGTTGTTGGTTTGAATTTAACGTTTTAATTGAGGAATTATGAAGAGTATTTTATATAAAACATTTATGGCACTATTGCTCGCCGGGGCGATGGTATCATGTGAGGATACACTTGAGGTGGAATCAAAGTCCTCACTCGATGAATCTGTGATTTTTTCAAATCCCAGTCTGGCAGAAGGTGCAGTGGCCGGAGTCATCCATTCTTTTGGGGAGACAAACTCCTACAGGGGCCGTTTTATCCTTTATTATGGCATGAATACAGATATTGAGGTAACCCATTCTTTACGGGATGTGGATGGTGATAAAGCCCGGTTGTCTAATTATAATACAAATGTGAATAACGGTCAGATGAATTCTGACAATAATGCCTGGGCGAAATTCTATGAAGGCATCGAACGGGCAAATGTGGCTATCCGGGGATTACGAACTTACGGCGATGTTGAAAATGATCCTTTTATGGCACAGTTGCTGGGAGAGGTGCTGACATTACGCGCAGTCGTTTACAACGATTTGTTGCGGGCATGGGGCGATGTGCCAGCCCGATTTGAACCCGTAAGTGCAGAGACTGTATATTTGCCCCGATCCGACAGAGATGTGATATATAAACAATTACTTGCCGACCTGGATGAAGCTGCAGATCTTGTGGCCTGGCCTAATGGAAGTAGTATTACCCAATCTACTGAGCGTATCAATAAGGCTTTTGTGAAGGGATTGCGAGCCAGATTGGCACTTGCAGCCGGTGGTTTTGGTCAGAGACCTGATGGCATCAGAAGAAGTAATGATCCGGAGCTTGCTCCCGAGAAAATGTATGCTATTGCAAAACAGGAATGTCTGGATGTGATCAATAGCGGAACAGCACAACTGGAGTCTTTTGAAGGAGTTTTTCGTTCCTTACACCGGGAAAATTATGAAGCAGGTAAAGAAATATTATGGGAAATACCCTTTGATGACGGTCGTGGACGCGTGATTTTTGATCTGGGTGTAAGACATACCAATGCCGATAAATATACTGCTCAAAACAGAGGGGGCAGTAACGGGCCAAATCCTGCTGTTTTTTACGATTATGATGTGGATGATGTGCGGAGAGATATTTCTTGTGTACCCTACGAATGGACTGATGGAGTACAGGTACCCACCAATATGAATAAGTTTTATTTTGGGAAATACCGCTATGAATGGTTGTTTGAGGAATCAGGACGCAGAGTGGATGCGCCCAACGATGATGGTTTGAATTTCCTTTATATGCGTTATTCGGACATTTTGCTCATGGCTGCCGAGGCTATTAATGAGTTGGATGGTCCTGCTGCTGCAGCTCCCTATCTGCGTCAGGTGCGTGAAAGAGCATTTCCTGACAATCCTGCTAAAGTCGACGCTTTTATGGCTGACGCTACTGCAAGTAAAGAAGCTTTCTTTAATGCCATTGTGGATGAGCGTGCTTTGGAGTTTGTGGGTGAAAAATTGCGTAAAGCTGACCTTATCCGGTGGAATTTATTGGGTGAAAAACTGGAAGAGTCTGCTCAAAAACTTGAAATGCTCGAAAACCGTCAGGGGAAGTATGCAGATTTACCTCAGAAGATTTATTTCTCAACTGCCGATGATGGAGAATCTGTTGTTATTTACGGATTAAATTATGGGGATACGGATGCAGAAGGAGCATCACTTGGTTTAGCTGAGGAAAAAACATGGTCTCTCAATGAAGAGGGAGATGTAATGATGTATTGGGATGCATTATATAGAGCGGATCCGGATACACGACAGTATTGGCCTATCTGGCAGGTTTTCCTAGATTCAAGCAATGGGAAGTTGACCAATGATGGTTACGGATACTAATGCAGGATAGCGTAATTATGTTAATTGTAGTCTAATGGGGAGTTTCCGGATGTTTTATTGTGAAGCCCGGAAATTCCCCGGGGACTTAATAAAATTGTAATTCAATGAAGAAAGTTTTTAAATATACAGCAATAATGTTTGGTCTGGTCGGATTGCTCGGGTTTAATGCCTGTTCTGATGATATAGATCCGGAATTGACCGAACTGGAGGTGAGCCGCTTGTTCTCTCCTACCGATTTGGAGGTGCGTATTCTTAATCAGACTACTGCACGTCTTACCTGGGAGCCTGTCAAAAATGCAACAGGGTATACTGTTGAGTTTTATGAAAATGGGGAAGAAGATTTTTCCGGAACGCCTGTCAAGACAGGTACCGATATTAAGTTTGCTGATCTTCCCTATATTACTCCTGGCTTTAGAGGAGAAACCATGTATTCTGTAAGAGTAAGGGCAAATGGTGATGGTATTTCGGAATCCTTATGGACAACAGCCACTTTTGAAACGGGTACAGAGCAGATATTTTTTGATGTACTTGTGGATGATCTGACACATGAATCAGTCACACTACGCTGGCCTGCCGGTGAAACAGCAACCATTATCACTGTTAACCCCGGAAATATTGTTCATGAAATCACGACTGATGAAATTGAAGCAGGAGCAGCCACTATTTCAGGGTTAACCAGCGAAACTGATTATACTGCTGTAATGACACGAGACAGTGATACACGCGGAACAATGGAATTCAGGACTTTGATTGATCTTGGAGGTGCCACACAGGTATTCCCTGAAGATGATTTACAGGCTATGATTGCTGCCGCAGAGCCGGGAGCCGGGTTTGCATTGATGCCGGGAGAGTATATTATCGATGGAGATATTGCTGTTGACAAAACGCTTTCCATTAAAGGCGTTTATCCAAATGACAAGCCTGTTGTTAAAGGTGCCATTATTAGAATGAGCGGACTGGCAGGGTTGGAGTTGCGTAATTTAATCCTCGATGGAGCTACATCCGATGGTAACCAAACTATTGTTTATGATGAAGAGCTTTCCGAAGCTTATGGTGATGTTGTAATTGATGCATGCGAAATTACCAACTACACTAAAGGCGTGTTCTATGCCAGTAATGCTGTACTGATTGAATCTGTTTCAATTAGTAACACCATTTATTCCAATATTGAGTGTAGTGGTGGTGACTTCATTGACTTCCGTGGTGGAATGACCAAGCGTTTGGATTTTGTCAACAACACCATATACAATAGTGCCAATGATCGGGATTTAATCCGGATGGATTCCGGAGGTTCAACCAACTTCCCCGGGAATGCCTGTGTTGTCAATTTTGAGAACAATACGCTTTACAATGTAATTAGCAAAGAAGGTACTACGCGAAGAATTATGTATGTTCGTCATGAGGATCATCAAATTACTGTTAAGAATAACTTATTTAGTAATGTGCTGGCCAATTACTCCCGGAGCTCTGCAACCAATATCGTAGAGTATGAGAACAATAACTATCATAATTCTCCGAATTTGTATAGTGATGGTTTTTCATCTTACGATTATACGAGTACTTATTATACCTTGGATCCGGGCTTTGCCGATCCGGATAATGGTGATTTTACGGTTAGTAATGGTGATATTATTTTTTATCAAATAGGTGACCTTCGTTGGATTAATTAAAACATTTTATTGGGATGCACCTGATTTGGTGCATCCCTTCTTTTATTAATCACGGGGAATCCATCTCTTTTGTGTAAGTGTATGTTTAAGAAATTATTATACCTTTTGTTGTTTTCTTTTCTTGTCTTTTCTTTTTCTGGTTGTGGGGATGATGAAAATAGTGATACAGAGGAAGAGCAAATTGACGACAACAGTGAAGATAACGAAGAAGAACCTGATGACGAAGAAGAACCTGACGAAGGGGATTATAACACAGACCAGGCCATAGCCTTCCCCGGTGCAGAAGGTGGGGGTATGTACACTACCGGTGGTCGAGGAGGCGATGTTTATGTGGTTACTTCGTTGGAAGATGGAGTTTCTGAAGGAACGCTTCGTTACGCAATTGGTCAGTCTGGCGCACGTACTATTGTTTTTGCAGTTGGAGGAACAATTTCTCTTAATTCTGAATTAAAAATATCGAATGGTGATCTTACCATTGCAGGACAGTCTGCACCCGGTGGTGGTATAACGCTCTCCGGATATCCGGTCACCGTGTCAGCTGATAATGTAATTCTTCGTTTCCTTAGGTTCAGAATGGGGGATGAAAATGCTGTTGAAGGGGATGCAATATGGGGGCGCCGTCATGCCAATATTATTATTGACCATTGCAGTATGAGCTGGAGTACCGATGAATGTGCTTCCTTTTATGATAATGAAAATTTTACAATGCAGTGGTGTCTTATTGCTGAGAGTCTGAATGAATCGGTTCATGGCAAAGGAGCACATGGATATGGTGGACTTTGGGGTGGTTATAATGCCACGTTTCACCACAACCTTTTGGCTCATCACAAGAGCCGTAACCCCCGGTTTTATGGAGTACGTGATGGCATAACCCGTGAGATGGCCGAGATGGTCAATAATGTAATATACAATTGGGGAGATAATTCTTCTTATGGCGGTGAAGGAGGACAATACAATATTGTCAACAATTATTACAAGGCAGGGCCTGCTACCGGAAGGCATCCCGACCGTATTTTTGAAGCATATTATGAAGAGGCTTATGGTAAATTTTATGTTTCAGGTAATTATGTAGATGGATTTCCTTCGGTTACTAATGACAACTGGTTAGGGATTGACCTGAAAAGTGGTGGT
>DHQK01000244.1 GCA_002411085.1 Marinilabilia sp. UBA5340
ACAATGCCCGGATCCTGATAATCCAATGCCGAGAATTCAATGCTGAAGCTCGATTGAAAGTGTTTCAGGGTGAGGTGATCGGTGTAAGTAATGGTTTTATTGAGAGGGGAGTTGGGTTCCAATGTTGATACATCTTTGTTAAACAGTTGAAAGTTTGTGAGTTCTATTTTCGGACTGTAGTTTTTTACGCTGATTTTATCACTGTCCAAAGCTTCAATGCCCTTGTAGCCTCCAAAGAGCAATACACCATTCTTACGCCTGATGCAGGTGTTTTCCATAAACATGTTGAAGCTCAGTCCGTTGTTGGCGTTGAAGGCTTCAATAGTTCCTGTGTTTTTATTGATGCGGTTTAAACCGTTTTCGGTACTTAGCCAGATGTGTCCCGGTTTTCCTTCCTGCATGGCAAGCACTACATCGTTTGCCAGTCCATTGTTGCTGTTGTAGTGCATAAACGATGCAACCGAGTCTTTAATGCTTTCAAGTTTATTGAGTCCTCCTCCAAGAGTTCCAAACCACAAGTCTTTGTCAGAATCCTCCAAAATGTGAACCACGTCATTGTAACTCAGGCTTTGATCTTTGTCGGGTGTGTAAAAGAAACTCATAAACGGGCCCTTTTGATGTTGGTTGCGCATATACAGACCAAAACCTGTGGCCACCCACATACGTCCCTTCGAGTCAAAAACAATGTTTCGAACCATATTACTTCCCAGTGTGCTGTTTTGACTGTGTATGTTTCGAAAATACCGGGATCCGTCAGATTTTGTTTTGACCAGACTTAATCCGTTTCCATAGGTGCCAATCCAGATTTCTTTTTCTCCATTTTCCACAATACAATAGACATTGTTGTGGGTAAGTGAGGTGGAATCTTCCTGGTTGTGCTGATAATTGTAAAATCTGAGTCGTGAAGGGTTTGTATAATTGTCCAGGGGTTTTTGGCTTACCAATAGACCCTTTCCTTTGGTGCCCAGCCATAAGTAACCATTGGAATCGGTGAGGATGGAGTATATGTTGGCTCCTGACACCACCCCTTTATCGGTCATGAATTCATTGTAAACAGCCAGCTGATTGTAAAGTGAATCCATTACATGTAAACGACCCGCTTTGGTTCCAACCCAAAGACGGCCTGTATTATCTTCATGTAATGCTCTGGTAACATTGTCTGATATTTCTTTGATCTCTTTCTGAGGCAGGATATGCTTAAAGCCCGGTGTTCTTAGGATGACTCTCTCAATACCACCCAAATATTGTCCTGTACCCAGCCATAGCTGACCTGAGTTGTCATGGATAATGCTGGCGACGATGTTGGAATTAATGGAGTTTGGATTGTCCGGATCGTTGAGATAAAAACTGAACTGATCATTGGATCTGTTATACAAGGCTAATCCTCCTTCGTGCAGTCCAATCCAGAAGTTATTGTTATTATCTTCAAAAAACACATGACGTTCCAGATCCGTGGAATTTTCTCTTGATGGTGGTGAAAGACGGTAGTGCCTGGAGGATTTATTTATAGGATTAAACCTGTCCACACCAAATGTTTCTGTAGTTATCCAGATTTGGTGGTGTTTATCTTCATAAATCCTGTCTGGATTTTTTCCGGCAATGTCAATTTTTTGCCATTTCTTCTGATTGGGATCATATTGCATTATTCCGTTGTTCCTGAATCCTGCATAGATATCTCCCAGTTCTGAAATAAATAAACTGGTCAGTTGATTGCTGATTAAATCAGAGGTGTTTTCCTGATTAATCTGAAGAAAAAGGTTGTCATCTTTGTCCTTAAGAATAAGTCCATTGTCGTTTGTCCCAAGCCACACATGCTCATCGGTTTCACAAAAGGCGGTAAATGAGTAATCCACAAAAAAGTGTTGAAATGTAGGAGTGCCGGAATCAATATCCTTTTTTGCAACAAAATTGATTCCTCGCTGAGTACCAATCCATAAATTTCCTTTGCTGTCTCTCTTTACAAACGAGACATCATTGTTGGATAGTGCAAATTGTCCCCGATTGAGAAAATGAGTCACTTTGTAATGCAGTTGTTCATCATCTTTTTTCAGTCGGAAAACACCCTGGTATTTCAATCCCAGCCAGATCTCATCATCGCTGTATTGTTCGAAATCGGTAATAATTAAATTATCGTCCGATACTTTTTCCAAATATCCGGGGAGGGTGTGAATTATTTCCAATGCAGGATGAAAATAATGATAATAACCGTCATGGGTCATAAACCAGATAAATCCCTGCTTGTCTTGCCAGATGTCTGTAACCCGGTTGTTTATAAGCATTCCGGAGTCGTCATCATTACCCTTAAACACTTTGAAATTGTATCCATCATAGCGGTTAAGACCGTTGTTGGTGCCAACCCAGATAAACCCATCTTTGTCACAATACATTGCGGATACTGTGTTCTGAGACAAACCTTCCTGCGTACTGATGTGCTCAAAACGAAAAATTTCCTGCCCCAATAGTATTGTTGGAATTGATAAGGAAAAAACTATAAGTGAAGTTATGAACCTGAGTGCCGGCATATTTTAATTCGAATAATTAATGGTTCTGTATGATATTCTTTATGGAAGTTATAATGCATACTTCCTTGTAACAGGGTGCTTACAAAAATGCAACATTTTTTTGATTTTGTATAATTTTATTAAATGGGTGGTTGATTGATAAATCAAAGTTTATCAATGTGTTGATAGAATGACCCCGATAAAAATTAACAATTTGATACACATTTTCTGATATTTTCCGCCTTCTCCATTGTCATATTACCCCATATATTGCATGAGTGATTTTGGAAGTCGTTGAAATACAGATTTTAATGGTGTTTTGAGGATGGATGAGGTCACTTTTGTCTAACCAAATTTTAAAGGAATTATGAAAAAAAACAATTTTAGGAGATTGTTCTTGATGCTCTTTCTTAGTGCTGTCTTTTTTACGGCACATGCACAGGAAGATTTAATGGTCAGGGGGATAGTGACCTCTGCTTCAGATGGTTTGCCTCTGCCAGGGGTAAATATTATTATTCAAGGCACTACTACCGGAACCATTTCCAATGTGGATGGGAACTATGAATTACAGGTGCCGGATCCTGCAAATGCGGTGCTTGTTTTTAAATTTATTGGGTTTGCCGATCTGGAAGTTCCTGTAAACAACCAGACAACTATTAATGTCCAACTTGAAGAAGATGTAATTGGATTGGATGAGGTGGTTGCTATTGGTTATGGAACCGTCAGCAAAAAAGATCTTACAGGCTCAGTGGGGAGCCTGGATGCTGAAATGGTGACAGAAAAAGGAACTACCAGCCCACTGGAATCTATTCAGGGATCTGTGGCTGGTGTTCAGATTTCATCATCAACCGGACGTATCGGTGATGGATTTGATATTCAGATCAGAGGGCAGAATACCATGTCGGAAGACAATGCTCCTCTTTATGTGGTGGATGGTGTTATTACGGATGGTATTGATTTCCTGAATCCACAGGATATTGCACGTATCGACATTTTGAAGGATGCATCCTCTACAGCTATTTATGGTTCCAGAGGTACTAATGGAGTGGTCATTGTTACCACCAAGCAGGGAGCTGATGCGAAATCGAAGGCGGTGGTTACTTATGACGGTTACTATGGAGTAAGGACAACCGCGCGGCTTCCGGAATTGATGGATGGAGAAAAATGGTGGTATTACCACAAATCGGCTTACCTGGCAACTGCCAGTGATTCCAATGATGATGGAATTATTGATGCTCAGGAGCATGAGGCTGCCTATCTGGGAACCAATAATAGTGAGTTGTTGCGCAGGGCTCAAAATAACGAGACCACCGACTGGTATGATGAAGTATTAAAAAACGGGAAGCAACAAAATCATTATATCTCTGTTTCCGGAGCCTCCGAAAATGTTTCTTATGTTATGGGTATTGGCTATCAAAATGAAGAAGGAAATTTAGAAAATGAATCGTTGGATAAATATTCTTTCAAAACATCAGTAAATCATAAAGTTTCTGATAAAGTTACTGCTGGAGCTACATTGAATGTTTCTCTGACAGAACAGGAGATGGGAAGCCAAAAGGCCATGCGGGAAGCTTTTCGTTTGAACCCGTTGTTGTCGCCACGCGATTCTATCGGCAATCTGGT
>DHQK01000295.1 GCA_002411085.1 Marinilabilia sp. UBA5340
CCTCGTCGGTATCGGAGACAAAACGATTGATCGCCACCACCGGACACACATTGAATTTTCGCATATTTTCCACATGCTTCTCCAGGTTTTCTATTCCCTGCTTCACCGCCTCCACATTGGGATTGTTCAGATCGGGCACAGGAACTTCTCCATGATATTTCAACGCCCTCACGGTTGCCACCAATACCGCGGCCTGAGGCTTCAGGTCTGCCGACACACACTTGATGTCCAGAAATTTCTCTGCACCAAGATCAAAACCAAATCCGGCTTCGGTTACCACATAATCCGATAACGATAATCCCATTTTGGTAGCCAACACAGAATTGGTTCCCTGGGCTATGTTGGCAAAGGGCCCACCATGAATAATGGCCGGATTGCCTTCCAATGTCTGAACCAGGTTGGGCTTAATAGCATCCTTCAACAGGGCAGCCATAGCGCCCTGCGCATTCAGATCACGCGCAAAAACCGGTTTTTTGTCAAAAGTATATCCCACAAAAATATTCCCGATTCGCTCTTTCAGATCGTGAAAGTCCTCAGCCAGACAGAGAATAGCCATAATCTCGGAAGCTGCGGTGATATTAAACCCTGTTTCGCGCGGAATACCTGAAGTTGTACCTCCCAGCCCTACAATAATATTTCGTAGTGAACGGTCATTCATATCCATCACACGTTTCCAATGAACGGTACGCGGATCAATATTCAGGGAGCGGCCATTGTTCTGAATATTGTTATCGATCAACGCTGCCAGCAGGTTATTGGCTTTTTCGATGGCTGCAAAATCCCCGGTAAAGTGCAGGTTTATATCCTCCATGGGAATTACCTGAGAATAACCTCCACCCGTGGCTCCCCCTTTTATGCCAAATACAGGTCCCAGACTGGGCTCACGAAGCACTACGGTAGTTTGTTTACCGATACGGTTAAGCCCCTCACTCAATCCAATGGAAATAGTGGTTTTTCCCTCCCCGGCTGGCGTGGGAGATATGGCCGAAACCAAAACAAGTTTACCCTTTTTGCTTTTTTCGATATCTATCAAATCCAGAGGAAGCTTAGCCTTGTATTTGCCGTATAACTCAAGTTTATCAAACGGAATCTCCAGATTCTCCGCAATTTCTCCAATGGGTTTTATTCCAGCTTTCCGGGCGATTTCTATATCACTTGCCATATCTAATAAAATTAAAGTTGAAAGTGATATGAAGATATGTAGAATTCTTGAAATGTCAAAGTAATTAATGGGACACAGGAATCGTAAACCTAAAGCTACTTCCCTCTCCCACTGCACTTTCTGCGTATATTTCTCCTTTCTGTTTTTCCACAAACTCTTTACACAACAGCAAGCCCAAACCGCTGCCCTGTTCATTGGCTGTTCCGGGTCTGGACGTTTGTCCCGTTATATCCCACAATTTCTCCAGATTCTCCTTTGCTATGCCCACTCCGTTGTCTTCAACAGCAATCACAGCCACTGAGTCCTTGGTTGTTGCTGAGATATTGATTAAACCTTCAGGTTCTGTAAACTTTATAGCATTGGACAATAGATTGCGGATAACGGTATGTAACATAAAATGATCGCCTCTTACTTTTAGTTCTTCCGGAACAGAAAGGCGAATTTGAATATTTTTCCTTCTGGCCTGCTCATCGAGGAGTCCTTTGACCTGGACACAGACCTCTTTTACATTAATATTTCCGGGATTGGAAACGATTTTCCCTGACTGGGAATTGGCCCACAATAATAAATCTTCGAGCAAACCATGAGTCTGCTCCCCAGCCCGCAAAATCTGTTTTAACTGACCTCTTATTTCTTCTCTGCTAAAAGATTTTAAATCAGCAAGAAGCAACTCGGAAAAACCGATGATGGTGTTAAACGGATTTCTCAGGTCATGCGCAATAATTGAAAGAAACTTATCTTTGGTTGCATTGGTTTGCTTCAATTCATTTCGTTGCTGAATCAACTCGCCTGCCTGTGTTTCAATTTTTTCCTGTCTTTCCTTTAGCATTTGATTACTCAGGGTCAGTTGTTCTTTTTGATTTTCGAGTACTTTGTTTTGGGCTCTTATCTCCCGGGTACGCTTATCCACAAGTTGGTTCAGTTTCCGAATTCGTCTCAAACGACTTCTGAAAACCAGCACCAAAAGCAAGAACAAGAGCAGAACAATTATTCCACGAAACCATAATGTCTGCCAAAAAGGAGGAAGTATCACTATCTGTAATTTCTTCTGCTCTGCTCCCCACTCTCCATCAACCCTGCATTTAATCTTAAAAATATATTTACCTGGATTAAGGTTTGTATAAGTTGCAGTGCGACTATTCCCCACATAATTCCACGCAGGATCAAAATTCTCCAGCATATAAGCGTATTCTATATCATCCGAAAAATTGTAACTTAGAGCTGCATAATCCAACGAAAACATAGAATACTCCCAGGGAATCTCCAAATAATCGGTCTCTGTTACTGACTTTTTAAGAATTGAATCTTTCTCTCCAATCTCCACCGATTGATTGAATATCTGAAAATCCACAATCTCAATTGGAGGAGCCGAAACTGATATCCGCAGACTATCAGGATGAAAACGGTTAAACCCGTTGATTCCCCCAAAATAGAGATAACCATCTCTGTCTTTAAAGGAAGCACCCCTATTAAACTCTACATCCTGAAGCCCATGTGCGGCGTAATACTTTCGGTACTTTCTGGTTGAAGGATCAAAAACAAAGAGCCCTTCGTTGGTGCTGATCCATAAATTGTGACGGCTGTCCTCTTCAATTCCCAACACCCTTAAATCAGAAACACTATCCCCCAACGAATAATAGTAGAAATGCAGGTTATTGGCATTCAGTTTATGTAATCCTTTGTTGGTTCCAAACCACAAATCACCATTATGATCTTTCAATGACGATAGAATGGTTCCGTCACGCAGTCCGGCCCCATCATCAATCCCCAAAAAACGTCGAAAAGTACCATTGGGACGGAGCATGTTTATTCCCCCGCCATCTGTTCCTATCCAAAGCCATTTATTGTAACCTTCAATAATATTAATAACATGATTACTACTAATACTCTGAGGATTATCACTTTCACTGAGGAAATGTGAAAAAGTTTCCGACTCCTGATCAAACAGGTTCAAGCCCCCACTAAACGTACCCACCCAGATATTACCCTCACTATCTTCGTAGGCCATGGATACATTATTGGATTTAAGAGATTTATCATCAGAAGGGTCATGCAGATACGTAGTAAAACTACCGGTTTTGTGATCAAACTTACTCAGTCCACCCCCCCAGGTTCCAACCCATATATTGTGTTCTGAGTCTTCAGTAATCCCCATCACATAGTCAGTTCCCAATGTTTGAGAATTATCAGGGTCGGCACGAAAATAACGAAAGGTTTGCTTGTTCAGATCCAACACATTCGCTCCTCCGCCATCAGTACCTACCCAAACATTTCCAAAATGATCCTGGGCAAAACTCGTTATACTATTGTGATTGATACTGTTGCCTGCATTCTGTTTTCGAAAATGCTCAAAGGTATTGTAGCTCTTGAAATATACATTAACACCTCCCGTATAGGTTCCAATCCAGATATTACCGGTTTTATCTTTGTAGAGGGAATAAATGGAATTATTATTCAGGCTTTCGGGATCTACATCATCCTGGGTGATATTGGTAAATGTCTCCTTCACAGGATTGTAAATACTAAGTCCACCGTTTTCGGTTCCCAGCCAGATATTACCTCGATCATCCTCCACTACCGCTCGAACCACATTGCTTGCTAAAGAGTTGGGATTGGAAGGATTGTGCCGGAAATTTTTAATTTTCCCGGTTTGAGGATTGTATCTGCTAACGCCATTGCCAAGCGTCGTTATCCAGATATATCCGGAACTGTCTTCGTACAAATCGTAAACCTTGTTTCCGGCCAATGAGTTTGGATCAGATGGATTGTGCCGGAAATGCTCAAAAATGCCCGTTTCAGAGTTGTAGCAGTCAACCCCCTGCTCCGACCAAAATCCAATCCATAAGTTTCCTCGTGAATCCTGAAGCAATGTGCGGATGCTATTAAATGCCAGCGAAGATGAATCCTCCGGATTATGCTGAATACGAAGTAACTGATCACGATCACTATTAAGCCGAAACAAACCACTTCCATAAGTAGCAAGCCACAGATTGTGCTCAGTATCCTCGATAATGGAAGCAACATTGGAAGTGGGGATGGAATACATTGCACCGGGTATTCTGGTAAAATCTTCAAATGTTTCGGACTCCGGATCAAAGCGATCAAGGCCTCCTCCCACGTACCCAATCCAAATATACCCTTCATGATCTTCGTACATCGAACTTACCTGGTTGCTATTCATTGCCCCCTGATCACCAGGCAAATATTCATACAAACGAAAACTATATCCGTCAAAACGATTAAGCCCGGCACGTGTTCCAAACCACATAAAACCTCTGGTATCCTGCAGGATCTCCACCACATTGTTTTGTACCAATCCATCCTTTGAGGTGATGTGTCTGAATTTCATGTTCGGACTCTGTGCTGCAATGTAATGACAGCAAACCCACAGAAAAAGAAAAATTAAGCCCCGATTCATTTAAACATTTTTTCTATCCAACATTTGGATGGCATAAGCATGATGCTTCTCAAAATTTCGAACGAACGGAAACTCTTTATTTTTGTACTTTTTTACTCCGTAACCCCTCGCTAATGTTGATAACCACCCAAAAGTATTGCTTTTTATTAAGCATGTTCTTCTTTCAGCCCCTTATGTGATTAATTACTAAGATATAAAAGATTTTGCAAATTAAAATATTTACGTTCTGTATTTAAGAAAGTTACCTTTTCACTATCACATAATCCGGAGTTTTCGGAAAAAGAGATAAAACTATTCTGTTTTTCTATCTGTTCTCTAATAAATCTTATGAGATATATCAAAACACTCCGCTTATGAAATCACATCAACATACCAATCAGCTTACTCATTCATCCTCTCCTTATCTTTTGCAACATGCGCACAATCCGGTGGACTGGCACCCCTGGAGCGAAGAAACTTTAGCAAAAGCGCTGACGCAGGACAAACTAATGTTGGTAAGCATTGGTTATTCGGCATGCCATTGGTGCCATGTGATGGCGCATGAATGTTTCGAAGACGAAGAAACTGCCCGCCTGATGAACGAGCACTTTATCTGCATCAAGGTGGATCGGGAGGAACGGCCCGATGTGGATCATTTTTTCATAACGGCAGTCCAACTGATGGGGGCCCAGGGAGGTTGGCCCCTCAATGTGGTTACGCTACCCGATGGACAACCCTTCTGGGGCGGCACTTACTTCCCCAAAAATCAATGGACAGAAATCCTTCAAAAAATACAAAGAATGTTTTTCTCCGATCGTGAGCAACTGACCCATCATGCACACAATCTGACTTTAGGAATTCAACAGTCATCCGTCATTGCTGCAAGCCCGGCGGAGGTTTCCGACCTCTCGGAAGTCATCAATGATGCAATGCAACGCTGGTCGGCGCAATGGGATCTGGAACTGGGAGGATCGCTGGGAAAACCCAAATTCCCAATGCCTGTAAATCTGGAGTTTCTGCTTCATCTTCATTTTCACCATCCACAAGAGATGTTCTCCGATTTCCTCAACACCACGCTTCAAAAAATGGCACGAGGTGGCATTTACGACCAGGCAGGTGGAGGTTTTGCGCGCTACTCGGTAGATGAGTTCTGGAAAGTTCCCCACTTCGAGAAGATGCTCTATGACAACGCTCAACTCATCGAACTTTACAGTCATGCTTATGCCCATTTTGGAATGGAGGAATACAGGGAGATAGTAAAAGAAACCATCGCTTTTGTGGAAAACGAACTGATGCATCCTTCCGGAGCTTTTTTCTCAGCCCTGGATGCTGACAGTGAAGGAGAAGAGGGAAAATTTTATGTTTGGAAGGAAGAAGAACTGGTAGAAATTCTAAACAGGGATTTCCCTCTATTTGCTGATTACTACAACATAAATGAAAACGGCCGTTGGGAAAACGAAACTTACATCCTCCTGCGAACCGGCTCTGATGAAGAATTTGCTCATAAGCATAAGATAACGCTTGAAGAGTTGAAAAAGCAAGTATCTGCCTGGAAGAAAACACTGGTCAATCACCGGAAAAAACGGATACGACCCGGGCTTGACGACAAAACCATCACCTCCTGGAATGCACTGATGACCAAAGGACTGGCCGAAGCCTACAAAGCATTTGGAGAACCTCATTTCCGTGATCTGGCACTCAAAAACGGAACATTTATTTGTCACTCCCTGATCTCGGATAATGGTAGTCTGTTTCGCACATGGAAAAACGGTCAGGCATCCGTCACCGGATTTATGGAAGATTATGCGTCAGTAATTTCCGCCTTTATCGGGCTTTATGAAATAACCGGCGATGAAAAGTGGATGGAACACTCGACTGATCTGGCAAACTATGCTGAAGTTGCCTTTTATGATGATGTTACAGGTCAGTTCCACTATATGGAGAAAAATCAAACTGAATTACCGGCCAATCATTTTGACATCCAGGACAATGTAATTCCTTCGGCCAATGGCATGATGGGGCATTCCCTTTTCAGACTGGCGGCGTTAACCGGCAATCAGCATTATCGGGAAATCGCCGAAAAGATGTTGAAGCAGATGCTGCCGCAATTCAAAAATTATCCATGGGGTTTTGCCCATTGGGGCAGTCTGATGCTGATGATTCACCAACCATCTTTCGAGGTGGTAATAACCGGTTCCAACACCGAACAGACACTAAAGGAATTGCAAAAGCAATACCACCCAAACATCATCTGGGCTCCCCTGAAACCGGAAAGTCCCGGAAAATTGAGCATTACAAAAAACCGCAAATCAATTGGAGAAATCACAATTTACGTTTGCGCTTATGGAGCTTGTCAGTTGCCGGTACACTCTGTGGAGGAAGCACAGCGCCTCCTTACCTGACTAAAAAACCTGATGCCTGATGCTTACTATTCAGGTTTATTCCTGCAGGTATTAATACCGAACAATGAGTAGGCTCCGCAAAAACGGAACAACGATGTCAGCAGCAAAATAATTGAAACGACCAGGAATATTGTTCCAAGAGTACCGGACACAACCTCTGCCAGGTAAAGTCCTGCAAGAATGGCTGCAATTACAATTCTAACCAGCCTATCAGTGCTTCCAACGTTTGCTTTCATAGCTTTTGTATTTAAATGGTTTACTGACAAATAAACAAACCAACAGGCTATTGGTTTTCAAAACAAAAAACCCACCTGCTTTCTATCGCAAGTGGGTTTTGTTCTATTTTACTGATGAGCTTACGACCCATTCTTGGCCAGTCTCTTTCGCTCATGCTCCTGAAGCAGGATTTTACGCAAGCGAATATGCTTCGGCGTTACCTCCACATACTCATCACCCTGAATGTATTCCAACGCCTCTTCCAGACTAAAGATAATGGGCGGTACCAGCTTGGTTTTCTCATCCGAACCGGAAGTCCGCATATTGGTCAATTTTTTCTCTTTTGTGACATTTACAGTCATATCACCGTCACGGCTGTTTTCTCCAATCACCTGTCCCATATAAACTTCCTCCATTGGATGAACAAAAAACTTACCTCTGTCCTGAAGTTTATCCAATGCATAAGCAATGGCCTTACCGGACTCCATGGCAATCAAAGAACCGTTCTGACGCTTGGAAACTTCGCCTTTCCAAGGCTGAAATTCCACAAAACGATGGGCCATAATGGCTTCACCTGCCGTGGCTGTCAACAGATTATTTCGCAAACCGATAATACCACGTGATGGAATGTTGAATTCCAGCACGACACGCTCCCCTTTACGCTCCATAGAAAGGAGTTCTCCTTTGCGCTGTGTCACCATTTCAATAGCACGACCACTATACTCGTCCGGAAGGTCAATAGTAAGCTCTTCCACCGGCTCATGCTTCTCTCCCGCAATTTCTTTGATAATTACACGGGGCTGCCCCACCTGTAACTCATAACCTTCGCGCCGCATGGTTTCAATCAACACCGACAAATGCAACACTCCACGTCCGTAAACATTCCATGCATCAGCCGAGTTGGTCTCCTCCACCCGCAATGCAAGGTTTCGTTCCAACTCTTTATCCAATCGATCCTTGATATGACGAGAGGTCACATATTTCCCGTCTTTTCCAAAAAATGGAGAATTGTTAATGGTAAACAACATACTCATGGTGGGTTCATCGATGGCAATCGGATCCAATGGCTGGGGATTTTCTGGATCGCAGATACTATCTCCGATGTCAAATTGCTCCAATCCGATAATAGCACCCAACTCTCCATTAGGAAGTAAATCTACCTTAGCACGTCCCAGTCCGTCAAAGACATTCAATTCCTTAATGCGGGTTTTACTCACTTTCCCGTCACGACTTACAACAGCTACTTCCTGTCCGGTCTTCAAAGTTCCGCGGTGCATACGGCCAATGGCAATCCGACCTACATAAGGTGAATACTCAAGAGATGTGATGAGCATTTGAGGCGTTCCTTTTCGTTCTTCCGGAACTGGAATGTAATCGATAATAGCATCCATTACGGCCGAAATATCTTCGGTCTGTTGCTTCCAGTCGGTGGACATCCACCCGTCACGCGCAGAACCATAAACCGTAGGGAAATCCAACTGATCCTCGGTAGCATTAAGACTGAACATGAGATCAAAGACCATCTCCTGAACCTCTTCCGGCCGACAGTTGGGCTTATCCACTTTGTTGATAACAACAATAGGTTTCAGTCCAAGTCCAAGTGCCTTCTGCAACACAAAACGGGTCTGAGGCATCGGTCCTTCAAAGGCATCCACCAACAACAAAACCCCGTCGGCCATGTTGAGCACGCGTTCCACCTCTCCTCCGAAATCGGAGTGACCAGGAGTATCTATGATATTAATTTTGTGATCGTTCCAAACCATTGAGGCATTTTTGGAAAGGATGGTAATGCCTCGTTCCTTTTCAAGATCATTGCTATCCATTATAAGTTCACCGGGGCGCTGATGCTCACTGAAAAGCTTTCCGGCTTTCAACATTTCATCTACCAGCGTGGTTTTGCCATGGTCAACGTGGGCAATGATCGCAACATTTCTGATTGACTGCATAATTTTTTCTTAAAAGAGCGTGCAAAAGTACTGTTTATTAATAACAATCAACGCTACTGCATGGTTTTAATCGTGTTAAATATGCTTAACAGGAGGTGATAGCCACTGATTTTGTCTGCCACAGGTATTCAATGATGAATACTTTGGCAGGAGCTTACGGAAGAAACCTCCAACAAAGAATAGTTTCGACGGAGGCCAAAAAACTTAGAAACTGTTTAAATTTTGTTTAACCGACAATTGTGGAAACTCACCACAAAAAAAATAATTCGGACTAATTCCAAAAGTCCTAACCGGGTTAATTCACACACAATTCAACACCCCATTGCTATGCTCTGTAATTCAGGCAAATAAAAATCTCCCTCCTTCCCACCAACAAAAAAATCAAAAAAATATGGTACTTTGTATTGCATGGTACTAAAGTTTATTAATATATTTGTATTGCATTATTCAGGGTAATGGATAGTATTTTAAAACAAAATAACGGAATAACAACATTTTGTCTTAAACGAAAAGGAAATGAAATCTTTAACCAAACAGAAAATCAGAACCATCGTTCCGGGAATGATTACCGGGGCCATGCTCATTTTTCTGTTGACAGGTCAGCATCACCAACGAGTGATGCCCTGCAAAAACTTCAACATTCCACCCCAAGAGTTCTTTAAACAAGATGTTGAATCATGCACCGAACCCGATTCGGGCACGGAAAAATCAAACATGGAAACCACTACATCGGCTTTCATGATTGGTCTTCCGCTTTTAAACTAAAACAGTATGAAGATAGAAAATGCCAAAGCTCAAATGCGAAAAGGGGTGTTGGAATATTGTATTCTTTCCATCCTTTCGCGGGGCGATGCCTATGCGTCCGACATCATTCATGACATGAAAGAGGCACGCATTATCGTAGTGGAGGGCACACTTTACCCGTTGCTCACCAGGCTCAAAAATGCCGGATTACTTTCCTATCGATGGGAGGAATCCACACAGGGCCCGCCACGTAAATATTACGAACTGACCGATCGCGGTAAGGAATTTCTTCAGGAGCTTGACAAATCCTGGAAAGAGTTAGTAGATTCTGTTCAATTTATCCATACCAAAAACCACAACCATGAAGAAAGTAATGACCATTAATATTGCCGGGCGCTCGTTTTATATTGACGAAGATGCATACGCCCGTCTTGACCAATATCTTAAATCGCTGGAAAACTGGTCGCGCGACAAAGAAGGTGGTCAGGAAATCCTCAATGACATCGAAGGAAGAATTCGCGAATTACTCGAGGAGAAAATCAATCCTGCCACTGGTGTCATCACACTCGAAATGGTCAATGAGATCATTGCTACCATGGGAGAACCGGCCGACTTCTCGGAAGAAGGCAGCACATCCAGCGACAGTGAATTTTCGGATCGTTCCGCCACGAATACTGCAGGTTCACGCCGGCGTCGACTCTACCGGGACATTGAGGATAAAGTATTTGGGGGCGTTTGCTCGGGGATTGCAGCCTATTTCAATATCGACCGAGTGGTTGTACGGGTACTTTTTGCCCTGCTTGCCTTCCTGAGCTTTGGAACCGTTCTGCTCATTTATCTTATTCTATGGGTAGCCATTCCTCCTGCACTCACCACTTCACAGCGATTAGAGATGCGGGGTGACGATGTAACAATCTCCAACATTGAGAAAAACATCAGAAATGAATACAATGATGTAAAAAGAAGGTTTCAGCAATCTTCGGCCTACAAAAGAAGCGAAGATTACCTGAACCGGTTTCAAAAACGTGACCGCAATGTTTTTATTATTGCAGCAGTGATTATTGGAGTTATTGTGCTGGCCAATTTAATTAGTATACCCTTCCATGCTGGTTTTATCCCGGCTATTCATTTCAACATGCCTTTTAATCATTTTGGTTTTCCGGGTGTATTCCCCCTGGTTATTATCCTGCTGATATTGGGACTGGCATTCCGGTCGGCCATGAAAGGTTTTCTGATTCTCATTGCCATCATTCTGGTAGCCGCTTTTCTGTTCAAAATACTGGGATTTGTGGCATGGCCACATGTAATGATCCAGTGACATCGGGGCCTGTTAGGTTCTGGATTCTGAACTCTAAGTTCTGAAATAAGGCCCCCTGAAAAATCCCTCCAGAATACTGGAAGAAAAATAATAAACAAATAGAATTATGAAGAAAACCATACATATAAATCTTGCAGGACATGCATTCAGCATTGATGAGGATGCCTTTGAAAGGCTGGATGCTTACCTGAAAGCTGTGGAAAATAAACTTGGACAAAGTGAAGAAGCAAAAGAGACGCTTGACGACATCAACCTGCGTATAGCGGAGTTGTTCAGAAGTGTTCATGCAGATGCAGCTTCTGCCATCACCCTCACAGATGTCGAAGAAATCATAAAAACACTTGGAGATCCGGGAGATTATGAGACCCCAGAAGATCCGGACGATGGCACTTTCAGGAAAGACGAAAAATCATTCATGATTCCTCCCGGAAGAAAACAACTATTCCGTGATCCCGACAACAGAGTTTTAGGAGGTGTTTGTAGCGGACTGGGAAATTATTTCGGGTTGGATCCTATTCTCTTCCGTCTCCTCTTCATTGTGGCTACCCTATTCTACGGGGCATCATTTATTGCATATCTGATTTTGTGGATTGCTATCCCTAAAGCAGTCAATGTGCAACAACGAATCATGATGATGGGAGGGACACCGGGGAGTGATTCCTGGCGCAAGCGCCAAACGAGCCGAACAGCTTCCACAGATCCGGTCAACGGAATCCTGAGGGTTCTGGCAGTAATTCTGGGTGTTGTGCTCATCATCGTATCCTTCGTTTCTCTTACGGGTTTGATTGTCACCTTCTCACTATCCGAAGCACTATTTGGATCTATCCTTGGACAAACCGCCTGGCTTCCTGAATTGGACAGTCTGTTTCTGCTCCCGGAGCAACGGTTACTGGCATTTATCGGTATTTCCCTCACCGCGGGAATTCCCCTGTTGGTTCTGTTCTACCTCGGAATGCACCTGGTATTCCGCTTCAAAAAAGGAGGCCCTGCATTTCTTATCACCGCCCTGATTTTATGGCTGGCCGGTATAGGACTGGTTATTTACAGCGGAGTGACAATTGCTTCCGGGTATGCCACCTCCTCCTCAGTCGAGGAAACGACCCTGCTGAAGGTCCCTGCTTCGGATACCATTTATATTGGAGTAAACCAAGCCTCACTTTCTCTGGGAGATGGAGAGTATTTCTTCAGCCATGAAGGTCTTTCGGTTCGAAAACTCAACAACAAAATGTCTCTGATCGGAACTCCGGATATTGATGTCACAACTGGAACAGAAGAATTTAGCATCAGAGTAAACAAACAGGCACGGGGGAAAAACACGCAACTGGCGGACGACTATGCCAACAGAATTGAGTTCTTCCATCTGCAAAACGACTCGATTCTCCTGCTGGACAGATACTTTAACATCCAGTCTCCTGCCATCATCCGCAATCAAAAAGTTTTTGTGGACATCAGCATCCCTGAAGGCAAGGAAGTGAAAATTGCCAGCGAATTAAAATATTTGACGGAGGTATCTCAATAAAGTAAAGAACGAAGGGTGTCATATTTAACGTAGTCAAAACACCTGTTTATCAAACGGAATGATGCTTTTATAGACTAGCCATGCAATTAATTAGGAATTCTAGGACAGCATCTTCTCACGAAACTTCAGTTAACAAAAACAAATCTTTATGCTTATGAAAACGACAATCACAACCCTGATAATTCTGATGACTATGACCTTTGCTGCAAATGCACAAAGTGCATCCGATCAGTTATACATGCAATTGGAAGGTGCTGAAGGAGTAACCATTCTGTCACTATCCAAGGATATCATTGACGTGGTAGACCTGGTTGTGGATGACGAGGATTCTAAAGAAGTCACCGGCCCCATGAAAAAAATCAAAATGATGGTCTGTCAAAAAGAGAGCGGGAAGGTGATGAACGATGTCATCAAAACTTTTGAAAAAAATCCCTTTAAAGAAGTTGAAGAAAAAGACCCCGATGATGACGGACGGATATTCGTAATCCGCAATGGCAGAAAAGTTAAAGAGTGCCATATAGTGGCCGATGGCGACGACGCACTCATTGTCTTTTCTTTTTATGGTGACTTCAGAGTGGAAGATATCGACAACCTGGCAGAGAAAGCAGAAGATATGAAATAATCGAAAAATATTACTAACTTGGTTCTGAATAACGGGCTATGTCCCAAATCATTCAGGACCATGTTTAGTAAATTCTCTGTATTTTCTTCTATCCTGCTAATCGTCGGGGCATCCTATACGTCATTGTCGAATGCACAGGAACTTCATGACGAAGATATTCGACATTTTATCCGCACCCTTCCCCGAATGGTTCCCCAACTTCGCGATGTGGACATCACCATTTCCGAAGCTTATTACATCTGGCCCAAAGATGCTGCCCTGCATGCCAAGGGAGAAGTTTTGCTGGAACAATACGGGTACGATGCCTTGCGTCTCGAGGCATTGAGAACATTTTGCAAAACCTGGTTCTGCCTCAATTATGATTCACTGTTGCATCAGCGTCAAAAATTCCTCATGTCTACCGAAGAACAAATCACAGAAAACCCATACATCAACGATGATCAAAAACGCATCAACATCCGTATTTTAAACAAAGAACTGGGGCATGACTGTCAGCAACTAAGGGAAAGTGTAGGTTCAGAAAACCTGGAGGTGGTAAAGTCCTACTATGAAGAGATAAAAGAAATGTGGAAAAAAATCAGGGATTAAACCCCGCGATAAGTCAGAGGTGCAGGAGAAAACAATACTATTTAAACTCCATTCCGATAAGCGAAATATCATCAAAAATGGCTCCTGATTCTATGTATTTTGCGACCAAAGCCTTGGCCTCTTCCATATTTTGACCAATATCATGACTATTGCTGATAATCTTTTCGATACTGGTAAGCCCGGATTGCACCTCATTGTCGCGTTCCAGCTCAATCAACCCATCTGTAAAAGCCATCATTTTGGCATTTTTGGGAATAATTACCTTCCCGATCTCTACCGACGGGATAACATCCAGCATACCAAGTCCAATGCATCCCTGATCCAGCGAGGAAAGATGCGATTTTCGCGGATCAAAAACCAATGGTGGCAAATGCCCTGCATTGACATAAGTGAGTTTGCGGGTTCGCAAATTATACTTACCAATAAACATGGTAATAAATTTTTCATTATTGGCACTACTGTTTACTCGTGCATTTAACTGATGCACAAGCTTGCGAAGATTGATGCCCGAAGTAAACAAGGTACGTATCACGGCCTGAAAGTTGGACATCAAAAGTGCGGCAGCAATTCCTTTACCCGAAACATCAGCAACACAGAAACCCACTGAAGTCCTCGAAAGCGGTATGATATCATAATAATCACCACCAACGCCCCAGTGGGGATGATAATAGGAGTATAGGGAAAGTTTTTTGTGCCTTGGCAACTCATCCTCCCCGGGAATCAATTGCGTCTGGATACGCGAAGCCACTTCCATCTCTTTTTTCAGGGCCTCCTGTTCCAGAATAGTCTCCTGCATCCGTTTATTTTCAATAAACACGATGATCAGATTCGAAATAATTTGAATCAGCTTCAGATGTTTAATCGTCGGACTGATTCCTTTTTGTTCTTCCTCAATGTCTCCAATGAGCACATAACCAATGGCACGGTACCGGTGAAAAAGCGGAATTACCGCATCAAAGCCCTGAAGCGGTGCAGGAGGTGCCAGGGTAATGTTTTCGATGGATTTGAACTGAAGCAGATCTCGTTCCACATCAATTTTTTCAACCTCACTGGCGGAGACTCCCGAGATAAGCAAATTCTTCCATTCGCTCTCCGATTTGGTAAAAACAAGAATCTTGCCCACTTCCAACTCCTCGCGCAACAATATTTCAAACTCGCCAAGCAGATCCTCAACAGTATGATCCTGATTGATAGTTTGTGCTATATCGAGAAGTATATTGAGCCTGTCTTTATAAAGCCGAAGTCTTTTCTTTTTTACCTGGGTAATCATGCAAATTAATGTGTTTCAATCAGCCTAAATGTACAAAATATTATTTTTATATGCGAACATTTGTTCTACTCTCTATGTGTAGTTGCCATAACTTCCTAAAAATGAAAAAATCCGCATAAGCCTTACATAAAAGAAGCCTCATACGGATTAGAAAATGCTGTTAAAAAGAACTATTCTTTCACACGCTCTACATAAGACTGGTCACGTGTATCTACTTTTATTTTATCCCCGGTATCCACAAATAAAGGAACCATAATAGTAGCTCCGGTATCTACAGTGGCAGGTTTCAATGAGTTGGTGGATGATGTATCTCCCCGAACGCCTGGCTCGGTGTAAGTTATTTCGTAATTGATAAACTGTGGCAGATTCATCATCAGCGGTGTTTCGGTATCGGCATGATAAACGATTTCCACTTCAAGTCCCTCTTTCAACAAATGAGGATTTTCAACCAAATCTTCAGCAAGATTAATCTGCTCAAATGTTTCACTGTTCATAAAGTGGTATCCCATATCATCCTTGTAAAGAAACTGATGAGGACGCCTCTCCACGCGGGCTTCGGTCACTTTAACTCCCGATGAGAAAGTATTGTCGAGCACCTTTCCGGTGGATACATTTTTAAGCTTTGTACGTACAAATGCAGGCCCTTTTCCGGGCTTTACATGCTGAAACTGAATAATGAAAAACAACTGTCCGTTGAATTCTATGCACATTCCGTTTCTAAAATCTGCGGTTGTTGCCATTTTATCTGTTCTTAAATGTGGTGTGTATTTTTTTTGCGCTGCAAAAATAGTGTAAATCAATGAAAACCCCACAACATTTTAGCGTTTATGTGTTTTGGGGCCGGAGTTTGGCACTGGGATTTTGGTAGAGACGTTTTAAGATCGGGGGGCGGCGTTTTGTTTTTTTGCTGAGCCCATAACACCCTCCCCGGAACATTTTAGTCGAGATGAAAACTGGAAACTGGATTTTTGAGGCCTCTGAACTGTTCCAGGTTACAGGTAAACGCGCCCACACGCAATTCGAAACGTATGCGCACCGGGATCCGATTTTGATCGCGGGAAATCCAAACCTGCATATCATCCTCATTTTTGAAGGCTCTACCCACTTCTGTAACCGGCACAAACTTGTAACATTCTAACTTGCCCATAGAGGTTTCGATGGTTTCTATGCCCTTGTAACGAATACGTAAAGGAAATAATTCATCTGAGAAATAGGTCATGATTTCGATCATCTGACCCTCCTTCAGATTGTCATTAAATTTATGTTTACGAGCAAAATAAAAGGCAGAAAGAATGTCCTGGATATTTTCAGGAACCCAGTGATTACCTGACTTCTGACTAATCACAAGTGCAGAATCTGAATGATGGTGTTCATATTCCACCTCGTTGTAATATCTATAGCTGCCTTCGCGGATGCTGCGTACAGACTTGACGGGTAAGTCGGTTTCGGGGTGAATAAAACTCTCATAACGATCACGTACTTTATAGATAGCATCGGCCAGACCTACTGTTTGTCCACGAGCTATCACATGGTGCACCTTCTGACCTTTCAGCAGAGTATCTTTCACCATCAGATTGGCTTCCCCTCCTTTGATGAAACCATACTTAAGTGAATACATTAATTCTTCGCCAGGACCGTAAACCGGACTTTGAAGAACATTCGAAACAGAACCTTTTGCGGGGTTATCCTCAACAGCCATTACCACGGTAAAGGCAGGCAACAACACCACTAAAAAACAAAAAATACGCATCATATCAATTAAGGTTTTGGGCCATAAAAACAGCCACTTTACAAGCCTTTTTATGGATTTGTTTCCCTAATTGTTACAATTTTGGGGCCGTTTTATTCATAACGAAGTGCTTCAATTGGGTCTAGCCCAGCAGCCTTGCGGGCCGGATACCAACCAAAAAAAATCCCGACCACTGCACAAACAACAAAAGAGATGACAATGGAATGATTGGTTACCACCACTGGCCAATCAAGCATATTTCCCATGCCATAAGCCAACGCCAGCCCCAGCAAAACACCAAACAATCCGCCTCCCACACTCACAATCACAGCCTCCATCAGGAACTGGGACAATATGTCGCGTCCCCTCCCACCAACGGCCAGCCGCAATCCAATTTCACGGGTTCGCTCTGTTACCGATACAAACATAATATTCATAATGCCAATTCCTCCCACCAAAAGTGAAATCCCGGCAATGGCCCCCAGCAGAAGGGTTAGCATTTCACTGGTGGAACTAAATGTATTGATAAGTTCCTGCTGCGACCGGACATTGAAATCATCCTCCTCATCATCTGCCAGACTGTGGGATGCTCTGAGGGCCATTGTAATTTCCTTTTCTGCCTGTTCGGAAACCCCCTCACTCTCTGCACTTGCATAGATCGATTGAATATGGGTAATGGCCATAATTCTTTTCTGAATAGTGGTATAAGGTGCCAGTATCACATCATCCTGATCCTGACCAAAAGTGTTCTGTCCCTTGGCAGCCAAAACCCCAATCACTTTTAACGGGATATTCTTAAACCGGACAGTTTGTCCCACCACATTTTCAACGTCCGGAAACAGGTTTTCCGCCACTGTCTGCCCCAGCAGACAGACTTTCGCAGCACGTTTCACCTCATAGTCTGTAAACATAACTCCCTCTGCAACCTCCATCTTGCGAATCATCAGAAAGTCCTCTCCCACCCCCTGAATAGTTGTAGGCCAATTGCTGCCCCCTGCGATTACCTGACCTCCCGAGCTTACCATAGGCGATAAAGCAGACAAATGAGTGGCATAACGACGAATGGCAGACAAATCGTCCAGCGTCAAAGACTTCATGGAGGAAGGATCCATTCTTACACCTCCCCTCACGTCGCTTCCCGGATGTACCATTATCATGTTGGCCCCCATGGAAGAAATCTGTTCCTGAATGCTTTGTTTGGATCCTTGCCCGATGGCCAGCATCGTAATAACGGAAGTCACCCCGATGATAATGCCAAGCATCGTCAGGAACGTCCTCATTTTATTACGGGCCATTGCCTTCACGGCTATTTTAGAAAGATTAAATACAGTCATTGTATATGCGTTATGGTATTTTTCTTTTGTAGAGACGCACTATTGTGCGTAAAACCAGAAAACACAAATTTGATTGCATCAGATTTATTCAATCCAGAATAGCCTGACGCCCTTGATTTGTATAATCTTTGACAATTTCTCCATCCTTCAAAACAATGGTACGATTACTATATTCGGCTATTTCATTTTCATGTGTCACAAAAACAATGGTTTTACCCTCGCTGTTAAGCTTTTGAAAAAGCCCCATGATATCCAGGGTTGTTTTACTGTCCAGATTCCCGGTCGCTTCATCTGCCAGTACCATTACAGGATCATTGACAAGGGCTCTGGCAATGGCGACCCGTTGCTGCTGACCGCCCGACAATTGATTGGGCGCATGCCCCATCCGATCAGCCAGTCCAACTGTTTCAAGTGCATGACATGCCATTTCCCTGCGTTCACGGGGAGATACTTTTGCGTTGTACATCAACGGAAGTTCCACATTTTCCAGTGCAGAGGTACGAGCCAGCAAATTGAATGACTGAAAAACAAACCCAATCTTACGATTTCTGATTCCGGCCAGTTGCTCTTTTGTTAATGTTCCCACATTCGTACCATCAAGTAAATAATCCCCCCCCGAAGGACGATCTAAAGCCCCCAGGATATTGAGCAATGTTGATTTCCCCGAACCGCTGGCCCCCATGATCGTAACAAATTCTCCTTCCAACACATCAAATGAAACCCCCTTTAAAGCATGAACGGTCTCTATACCTACAGAAAAATCACGCTTCAGATTGGCAATTCTGATTATTTTGTTTTCCATCATCATTTCTGACTATATCTGCTTTCCCGTTTTTATTATCTTCCGATTATTTTTCTTCAGCTTCTTTTTTATCACTTCCGGGAGGTCCGGGCATAAAAGGACTTCTGGCCTTTCCTGATTGGGCTTTATTACTGATTTCAAAACCGGTAACTACAGAATCGCCAACAGTCAGCCCGGACAAAATCGCGGCCATTACGCCGTCCTGAAGTCCTGTTTTAACAGAAACCGGACACATTCTCCCATCCTTCATCACCCATAAATTCTCTTTCTCATCATTCTCCTCTTTGCCGGTAAATCTTTGTTCAAAACGTCCGGGTGCACCGGGAAGCAGAGTAATATCAGGCAGCATCTCAGGATCCGGTTCAAAACGCAATGCGGCTATCGGAACTACAGGAATGTCCGTCACCTCACGTGTAACAATGGTTACGCTGGCTGTCAGCCCCGGCTTCAATTTTAAACCGGGGTTGGGAGCATCAATAATCACGGTGTAGGTAACGACATTACTCTCCACTGTTGGTTCCAGTCGTATTTGCGTCACCTCCCCCTTGAATTCCGTATCAGGAAAAGCATCCACTGTAAATGTAACTTGCTGCCCCATGGCCACCTGCCCGATATCGGCCTCATCCACATCGGCTTCTACCTGCATCCGGGTCAAATCTTTGGCAATCAGAAACAAGGTGGGCGTATTAAAACTGGCAGCTACCGTCTGCCCTACCTCCACACTTTTGCTCAAAACCACCCCGCTGATAGGTGAATAAATGCGTGCATAAGAAAGGTTTACCTCAGCCTGTTCCACCTCTGATTTCAAAGACTCCACCGATGTTTTCGCATTTCTGTATTTGTAGAGCACCTCATCATATTCCGTTTCGCTCACCATCTGTTTTTCATACAATTTTTTGGTGCGATCGTAGTTCTTTTGCTGATAATCCAGTTCATTTTCGGCAGAAGCCAGACTGGCGCGAGCCTGAAGTAAACGAGCCCGCAGGGTACTTTCATCGATACGGGCAATCAACTGCCCCTTCTCTACCCTTTCATTATAGTCGGTGAATATCTCTTCAATGACTCCGGACACCTGTGTTCCTACCTCTACCTGATCGATGGGTTCCACTGTTCCGGTAGCAGTAACTGTATTTATAATGCTGCCTTTTTCTATCAGGTGAGTTCGGGGCTGAGCAGCCTTTTGTGGCGTACTTGTACTGAAAATAAAAACTAATCCCAGGATCAGCACCAACAGGATAGCAAGAATAATGATATGTTTTCGCTTCATTGTAGTTATAATTTTTATTGACCTGATTCTTTTTGGGCAAGCGTGATAGATTTTCCTCGGTAGAAGTCCAGCATTTTCTGATACAACAATTCGGCATACCTGGCCTGGATCAATTCGGCACGGGCATTTAGGTATTCGTCTTTTGACTGCCTGAGATCTATGGCATTGAGCATGCCCAAATCGAACTGTTCCTGCCTTAACTCATGACTAATGCATGCGGCCTTTTCCTGTTCAATAGCTGCGCTGTATCGTGATTGTTGGGCCAACGCATCCACATACAACTGTTCAACTGTCTGCAGCAGTTGGTTTCGCACATTTCTGCTCTCTAATTCTGTTTGTTGCAGATTTATCCTTGAACGGGCCACGTTGGCTTTGTTTTCATTTCGGCTAAACACAGGAATACTTACAGAAAGACCTATATTCTGAGAAAATCGGTCATTCAACTGTGTACTGAAAGAAGTAGCATAAATATCAGAATAAGAAGATGATGCCGAAGCACTCAAACTAACGCGGGGCAAAGATCCGGCCCTGGCATTTTCCAAATCGATTGAGGCCACTTCTTCCGACAAAGCACTATTCTCAATCTCCGGCCTGTGTGCCAAAACCTCTTCTATTATCTGACTAAAAGCAGGCAACTCTTTATCCGGCTCCGGAATATGTGCCGGCCAGGAAGGAGAAAATTCAGTATCAAAAGGTAAATCCAACAAGGTTTTCAACTCCGTAATCCTCACATTCAGTTCATTCTGTGCCGTCACCAGCGAATACTTATCAGATGCATACTGGGCCTGCATTTCGGCCAGATCGTGTCTGGAAACGGTACCCGCCTCCAGAAGTGCCCTGGTACGCTCAAGTGCAGCTGAAGAAGTTGCCTCCGCTTCTTTAAAACAGAGAAAATTTTCGCGCGCAAAAAGAATGTTCATCCAGGCCTGAGTTACAGAAAGTACAATATCATTTTCAGCTTCTTTGGTATTTAACCTTGCCTGATCCAACTCAATACGTGAAGATTGAATACTATTAGAAATCCGGCCTCCCTGATATAGCGGTAATTCGGTATTAACACCCATTTGCGCTCCGGTTGAAAACTCACCTCCGGTATTATCGTATGCTCTGCTATTGTTTCCGGAAAAGGACGCTGATGCACTCACCGACGGTAAACGACTGCTCTTTGCCTCCATGAAAGAAGCCTCACCGGATTTTTCCTGCAACCGGGTCTTTTGGACAGGAATATTGTTTTCAAGTGCATATTCAATACAATTCTCCAACGTCCATAGTCTCCCGACAACCGAATCATTGGTTTGCCCGGATGTTTCCAGGGAGATAACCCATAATAAAATGAGGAAGAAGATACCTGTTTTTATTCCTTTGTTCATTTGTCTGAGCTTTCAATATTGATTTCAGAAACAAAGCTCCAAAAGAGAAATTTTTTCCTGAAATCAATTCATCCAACCCTTGATTTTCCTCTACCAATAGCCATTTTTATCATATTTCACATTCACAGTACAATTTCACATTAACTTCTTGTTAACATTAAATAACAAGACATTAACCTACCTTTATTAAGATTCAATCTAAACTTGTAAAGAAAGATGTTGAATTATTAACCTAATAAACAATAGCGCTATGAAACGTAAATTAGCTTTATCATTTTTATTTGTATTCACTCTGGCACTGTCAGCTCCTGTAATGTCTGAAGCGATGACTCAGGAACCTGAAAAGAAGGAATGCGAACAGAAAAAAGAATGTTGCAAGAAAGAAAAGAAAGAATGCGACAAGAAAACCGAAAAGGCCGAATGCGACAAGAAAGCCGAGAAAAAAGAATGTGACAAAGAAAAGAAGTAATCTTCAATTTGTTCTGAGAAAGAAAAGGGAGGTTGCCAAATCGGCAGCCTCCCTTGCTTTTATTCAAATCATACGATACAATTATCTAACCTGGACATCTTAAGGAATCCCAAATCATAAACTTTTCATTTCAACTTAAACAGCTCTCTCCGAACCTCATCCCTGTAAGATTGTCCTATGGGAACGGTTTTATCAGTATTGTGCAGTTGTAACTGATTTCCATAAAGCGCCTTCACCTGTTGCCGGTTGACGATGTAAGATTTATGTACCCGCATAAATAACCCGGCCGGAAGCTGCTCTACCAGATTCTTCAGGGACTCCAGCGCAACCAGTTTCTGGTTTAAACAATGAAACGTTACGTACTCCCGCATCCCTTCAATAAAAAGAATATCAGCCACATTGACGCGATAAGATTTATGATCTGCCTTGACAACAATAAACTCACTGTTTTCTGCAAAACCATTTGAAGCAGGGGAGCCATCCGAATTACTCTTTTGCAACCGGTCGCCGGCCTTTTGCACCGACTGCACAAAACGTTCAAATGCAAAGGGTTTCA
>DHQK01000296.1:0-410 GCA_002411085.1 Marinilabilia sp. UBA5340
ATGAAAGCCTGGGCTATGGAAAAGGGTGCTACTCACTACACCCACTGGTTTCATCCGTTGACCGATGGAACTGCTGAAAAACATGATGCATTCCTGACTTTTGGAGAGTTTGGAAGCATGGTTGAAAGCTTTTCCGGATCTTTGCTGGTTCAGCAAGAGCCTGATGCTTCCAGCTTCCCTTCAGGAGGTATTCGGAATACCTTCGAAGCCCGGGGTTATACAGCCTGGGATGTTTCTTCCCCTGCCTTCATTGTGGGTACTACTTTGTGTATTCCTACTATCTTTGTTTCTTATACCGGACACGCTCTCGATTACAAAACTCCTCTGTTGAAAGCATTGCATGCAGTGGATAAAGCTGCTGTAGATGTATGTCAGTTTTTTGATAAAAATGTGACTAAGGTTAACAGTAC
>DHQK01000296.1:634-2362 GCA_002411085.1 Marinilabilia sp. UBA5340
ATGACTAAGGTTAACAGTAATCTGGGGTGGGAACAGGAATACTTCCTGATTGACGAGGCGCTGTATAATGCTCGTCCGGACCTTCACCTTACTGGTCGTACACTGATGGGGCACTCTTCTGCGAAAGATCAGCAGTTGGATGACCATTACTTTGGTTCTATCCCTACACGGGTGATCGCTTTCATGGAAGAATTTGAGATTGAAGCTTACCGTCTCGGGATTCCTGTGAAAACACGTCACAACGAGGTAGCTCCCAATCAGTTTGAGGTGGCCCCTATTTTTGAAGAGACCAACCTGGCCAATGATCATAACCAGATGGTGATGGATGTGATGAAGCGCGTGGCTCGTAAGCATAAATTCAGAGTCCTCTTTCATGAAAAACCATTTGCCGGAGTCAATGGCTCAGGAAAACACAATAACTGGTCATTGAGTACCAATACCGGTGTTAACCTGCTTTCTCCCGGGAAAAACCCAAAAGGAAACATGCAGTTTCTGACTTTCCTGGTCAATGTGCTTAAAGCGGTTCATGATAATCAGGAGATTTTGCTTGGAAGTATTCTTACTGCAAGTAACTCTCATCGTCTGGGAGCCAACGAAGCTCCTCCGTCAATTATTTCTGCTTTCCTTGGAACCCAGATCTCCGCAATGTTGGATGAGTTGGAGACCAGAGTGTCTGACAAGAAAATGACCCCGGACGAAAAGACAGCGTTGAAACTGGATATTGGAAAAATTCCTGAAATCCTGCTGGATAATACTGATCGTAACCGGACTTCTCCTTTTGCCTTCACCGGTAATCGTTTCGAGTTCCGTGCTGTAGGTTCGCAAGCCAACTGTGCTTCTGCAATGATTACTTTAAATACTGCCGTGGCTAATCAGTTGAAGAGCTTTAAGAAAGAAGTGGATGCTTTGATCGAAAAAGGAGTGAAAAAGGATGAGGCGATTTTCCAGACCATTAAGGAATATATTATCGCATCTAAAAACATTCGTTTCGATGGTGATGGTTATAGCCAGGAGTGGGTTGATGAAGCTGCCCGTCGAGGTTTGGCCAATATTTCCAATGTGCCAGAGGCTATTCAGTCATTCCTGCTCGAAAAATCGAAAAAGTTGTTTGTTGATAATCATGTATTTACAGAGGTAGAGCTGGAAGCCCGCTGCGAAGTAGAGATGGAGAAGTTTGCTAAGAAAATTCAGATTGAAGCCCGTGTGTTGGGAGATCTGGCCTTGAATCACATCGTTCCTACAGCTGTTCAGTATATGAATACGCTTATTGAAAATGTTCAGGGACTGAAAGATGTATTTGGAGACAAAGAATTCCAGGAACTTGCTGCCGACCGTCTTGATCTGATTAAGAAGATTTCCAATCATATCCAAAGCATTAAAAACAAAACCCATCAAATGGTGGAGGCTCGCAAAATAGCCAATAAAGAAGAGGATATGACCAAGCTCGCTCAGATGTATGACGAAACCGTTCGTCCTTATCTGGAAGATATTCGTTACCATATCGACAAACTCGAATTGACTGTCGATAACGCAATGTGGCCCCTGCCTAAATACAGGGAGCTTTTGTTTGCCCGTTAATGAACGGGGAGGTTTTGACTCGGGAGTGTCTGTCGTTATTCGGCAGACACTCTTTTTTTTGGTCAACTCTCTTATTTTACAAAGGGAATATGATTGCATTTTTTTGTTGCTTTTATTGGTGTAGCTTTCTTGCGTAAGAGTTTTGAAATT
>DHQK01000296.1:2440-49755 GCA_002411085.1 Marinilabilia sp. UBA5340
CAGGATTAAAATATATCCTGCTTTTTTTCGTTTTTGTTTTGTTAGCGCTAAATTTGAATGCTTTAAAAAGAATTTTAATCCAAATAAACACATGCCTCGCAGAATTATCCGGTTTCTTTATTCGTCTTTTGTTTTAATCGCCACTGTTTTGACTTTGTCGGGATGCGGTGCAGAGGCAAAACTTGCTTCCGGAGTGAAGCTTTATGAAGTGGGGGAATACAGCCGGGCGGTTGATAAATTCAGAAAAATGGATTTTGATAATCGCTACTATCGGGGGCAATCTTCTTTTTATCTGGCCATGTCTTATTACAATATCGGGCAGGCTGCGCGGGCAACCGCTTATTTTACAAGAGCTATCCGTTATGGTTTTCCGGATCCTGTGGCTCAGTTTTATCTTGGGCAGTCCCTGCGGATGCGGGAAGAATATGAGGAGGCTATAGTTGCCTATGAAGCTTACCTGGAGCATGATGTAGGAAACCGGGCTGCCCTCAACGGGCTTCAGTCCTGCAAAATGGCCATGCAAAAGCCTGTTAAAACCCGCTATGTGGTTGAGGAAAACAGGGATTTGCGGTCACGAGAGAGTGATTATTCACCTGCTTTTGCAGGCGATGATTTCACTACTATTTATTTCTCTTCCATGCGGGGTGGCGATAAAAAGAAAAATGTGAACCAAATTACCGGACAGGGAAGTTCAGTAATTTATAGTTCTATTCAGGATGGAGAAGGAGGTTGGGAAAACCCTGTTCCGTTAATAGGTACGATTGACCCGTCTCAGGATGATGGTGCTGCCGCCTTTTCCGGTGATGGAAAAGAAATGTATTTTACCAGATGTTCCTTCCCGGAAGAGGGGCCTGCAGGTGCATCCATAATGGTTAGAAGGAAAGCCGGAGGTCGCTGGGGAGAGCCAGAAGCCCTTGTTTTGGGGCCTGATAGTTTGGTTTTTGCACATCCTGCTTTGACCCCGGATGGGAATACCCTTTTCTTTGTTTCCGATATGCCCGGAGGTTTTGGAGGAAAAGATATTTGGAAGGTGACCAGGAGTTCGGGGGGGGAATGGGGAATTCCTGAAAATTTAGGAGTTAAAATCAATACTCCTGCCGATGAGATGTTTCCAACTGTAAGAAATGACGGAAGGCTCTACTTTTCCTCAGACGGACTTGTTGGTTATGGTGGTCTGGATCTTTTCGAAGCAGTTTATGAAGAAGGAAATGATGAGTGGGAAATCCGAAATCTGGGTTTGCCATTGAATTCTCCGGGGCACGACTTCGGTATTGCCTTTCGGGGGGACAGAGAAATTGGGATGCTCTCTTCATCCAGAGGGAGCTATCGCGGAACCGATCAGATTTTTGACTTTGAACTTCCTGCCATTGAAGCATTGCTGCAGGGAGAAGTAGTTGATGAATCAGGAGAGGGAATTGAATCTGCCTTTGTGCGTGTGGTTGGGAACAACGGCACCAATCTTACAACCACTTCTTCTTCCAGAGGAACTTTTACTTTTTTGCTGGAGCCTGAAGCCACCTATATAATTATGGTTTCGGCAGATGGATTCTTCAATGGGAAAATCAATTTTTCGACGATGGGCCTCGAAGAAAGTGATGAGTTTAATCGAGAGGTAGTTTTAAAAACAGTTGATTAGAATACACCTTATCTGTTTACTAATGATAAAGAAATTCAGAAACTGTTTAAATTTCACACAGAGAATAAATCATAGTACTTATATGTTGTCTTTCAGTTGTATAGTGTTGTGTACGTTGCGAGCAAACTAATTGAGTAACCTCAGAGAGCATGAAGCCAAAATTCGCTTTTCGATTTTAATTTCTGTGACCTATGTATCATCTTTTTTTTGGTGGATTCGCTTAGTATCGAAACTCCTGGTTTTTATTCATCAGTATATTTTCTATCTTACTTATTGACCTGATAGGTTGCCCCGATATATCGGGGGAATTCATCCCGAAGTTTTGGGACTCGCTTCATTTGAAATAAGCTACTCATTTATTTCTCTGTGTTAGAAAACTTTTTATTCTATTTTTAAACAGTCTCTCAATGTTTTGTGAAAACTCTTGTTTTTCTACCCCAAAAAGTTTGTGTATTTTTGCAGGAAATTTACAAACATCCTAAAAACAACTCCTTCGTGCAGCAAGATTTAAGATACAACCAACGAGGCGTTTCTGCTTCCAAAGAAGATGTGCATAAGGCCATTGAAAATGTAGACAAAGGGATTTTTCCAAAAGCCTTCTGTAAAATCGTCCCTGACTTTCTCAGTGGTGATCCGCAATGGTGTAACATAATGCATGCCGATGGAGCGGGAACAAAATCGTCTCTGGCCTATCTGTACTGGCGCGAAACCGGCGATTTATCTGTTTGGAAAGGGATTGCCCAGGATGCGCTGGTGATGAATCTTGATGATTTACTTTGCGTTGGCGTTACTGATAATATTTTGCTCTCTTCAACCATTGGACGAAATAAAAACAGAATTCCCGGGGAGGTGATCTCCGCAATTATTAATGGTACTGAGGAGTTGTTGCAAAATTTACGTGAACAGGGAATTTCAGTATACAGTACCGGGGGCGAAACCGCTGATGTGGGAGACCTGGTGCGCACGATTATTGTGGATTCCACTGTTACAGCAAGGATGAAGCGTAGTGATGTTATTTCCAATCATCTCATTCAGCCAGGTGATGTTATCGTTGGCCTTTCATCCACTGGTCAGGCCAAATATGAAGATTTCTTCAACGCCGGAATGGGAAGCAATGGATTGACTTCTGCCCGGCACGATGTGTTTTCCCATTATCTGGCCGGAAAATATCCTGAGAGTTTTGATCCGGAAGTGGCCGAAGATCTTATTTATCAGGGTAAATTCAAACTTACAGACGTAGTTGAGGCATTGGGAATAGATGCCGGAAGAATGGTGTTGTCGCCTACCCGTACCTATGCGCCTGTGGTAAAAAAAGTGCTGGAAAATATTCGTCCCCAGATACATGGTATGGTGCATTGTTCGGGGGGAGCCCAGACCAAAGTGATGAACTTTGTTGATAATATGCATGTTATTAAAGATAACTTATTTCCTGTGCCAGAGTTGTTTCGTGTTATTCAGGAGACATCGCAAACTCCCTGGCAGGAAATGTATAAGGTGTTTAACATGGGGCATCGGTTTGAGTTTTACGTAAAGGAGGAAGCTGCTTCAACCATTGTTGATATAGCTCATTCATTTGGAGTGGATGCTAAGATTATTGGTCGGTGCGAAGCCTCATCCGAAGGAAATAAGCTTACCATTGAAGGAGAAAAGGGAACCTATCATTATTAGGTGTTTCGATATTTGTAACCTGTTGCAGATTCATGGCTGCGTTCTTATGCATCCGTTCTGCAGGCAGGTTTTTTTATATTATTGCGGTAAAATAAAGATGTAGCAGAAATTGATTTCTGCAGCGAAATAACAAAAGGATATGGCACAGGATAATTCGTTACTTGAAAAGATTGAAGCATTGCGATTGCGCTTTGAGGAAGTCGGTCAAATGATTACTGACCCGGAAGTGATTGCTGACCAGAAGAGATATGTGAAGCTAAACAAAGAGTATCGTGAGCTGGAAGATATTGTTGGTGCAGGAAAAGAGTACAAAAATCTACTGGAGAATATTGACTCAGCCAGAGCTATGCTGAAGGAGGATGATGAAGAAATGAAGGCTATGGCTCGTGAGGAGTTGGAAGGATTGGAAGAGGAACGGCCGAAGATGGAGGAAGAAATAAAAATGTTGCTTTTACCGGGAGATCCTGAGGATTCCAAAAATGCCGTGATGGAAATTAGAGCAGGAACAGGAGGAGATGAGGCGAGTATTTTTGCGGGTGATTTGTTTCGTATGTATTCTAAGTTCTGTGAGAGTAAAGGTTGGAAAACAGAGGTGACTCATTATTCAGAGGGAACGGCAGGTGGATATAAGGAAGTTGTGATGAAGGTTTCCGGAAACGGTGTTTATGGAATTTTGAAATATGAATCCGGCGTACACCGTGTTCAGCGGGTGCCTCAGACCGAAACGCAGGGGCGGGTGCATACCTCCGCAGCTTCGGTGGCGGTACTGCCCGAAGCGGAAGAGTTTGATATTGATCTGAAACAAGAGGATATTCGTAAAGATACCTATTGTTCTTCAGGCCCGGGGGGGCAGTCCGTGAATACCACTTATTCGGCTATTCGTCTGACACACATCCCAACAGGAATAGTGGTGACCTGTCAGGATCAGAAATCCCAGCTCAAAAACCTGGACAAGGCCATGACAGAGTTGAGAACCCGGATTTATAACCTGGAGTATCAGAAATACCTGGATGAGATTTCTTCTAAGCGGAAAACAATGGTTTCTACCGGTGACCGTTCTGCAAAAATCCGGACTTACAACTATCCGCAAGGCAGAGTTACGGATCACCGCATCAATTATACAATTTACAACCTGCCTGCTGTGATGGATGGTGATATTGGGGGCGTGATTGATAAGCTTCAGGTTGAAGAAAATGCGGAGCGACTCAAAGCAAGTGAAATGTAACAGGATGTCGTATCTTCAATCCGTTGAAACGACATGATGATTTTAAACCCATTCAGAAATCAGTAAAAAGCAATTATCATGACCAGTCAGGAAATTTTTGAGCAGATCAGGAAGAAACAAAGCTTCCTTTGTGTGGGACTCGATAGCGATGTAAATAAGATTCCACATTTTCTTTACGATACGACCGATCCGGTGTTTGCTTTCAATAAGGAAATTATTGATGCAACACACGACCTGGCAGTTGCCTATAAACCCAATCTTGCATTTTACGAAAGTATGGGGGTTAGCGGCTGGAATACACTTGAAAAAACGGTTCACTATATTCGTTACAATTATCCTGATTTGTTTATAATTGCTGATGCCAAGCGTGGGGATATTGGTAATACCTCAAATCTTTATGCCAAAGCTTTTTTCGATGCCATGGATTTTGATGCCGTAACAGTGGCTCCTTACATGGGGGAAGATTCGGTAAAACCTTTTCTGACCTATGTGGGCAAGTATGTGATCGTTTTGGCACTTACTTCCAATAAGGGAGCAGCAGATTTTCAATACATGAAAGAAAACAATGAGCGGCTCTTCGAAAAAGTAATCAATACTTCGAAACACTGGGGTGATGAGGAGAACATGATGTACGTTGTTGGTGCTACGCGTGCCGAAATGTTACAAGATATCCGGAAGGTTGCACCCAACCATTTTTTATTGGTCCCCGGCGTAGGAGCGCAGGGGGGAAGCCTTGCCGAAGTAGCCCGTAATGGGATGAATGATAAGTGTGGTTTGCTGGTCAATTCTTCCCGGGGAATCATCTTTGCCGGAGATGGAGAAGACTTTGCACAAAAAGCCCGATTGGCGGCGACAGAGGTTCAACAGGAAATGGCATCTTTGCTCAAAGAAGCTTCCCTGATTTGAAGGTTGCAGTTGTCATTTCTTTAAATTATCTGTAGATTGCATAATAAGGCTGGGTGCATCAGATTTTTTTGATGACCTTGAGTTTCTTATGTCCTTCTTTGGACAGAAGAAACTCTTCAAAAGCCTTTTAATATGAGTGAAGAATTTCTGCATTTTCTCTGGCAATATAAATACTACAAGCCGGGACTCTTTTTTACCCATCAGGATCACCAGATGGAAGTGATCCATCCCGGATTACCTAATTCAAATGCCGGACCTGATTTCTTTAATGCCAAAATTAAGCTTGACGATGTCGTTTGGGCTGGGAATGTGGAAATTCATCTGCAGGCCTCCGATTGGTATAATCACCATCATCATACCGATTCTCTTTATGACAATGTTGTCCTGCATGTGGTGTTGAATAATGACCGTGAAGTAAGGACGAGTTCCGGAAGGGTGATTCCATGTTGGGAGATGTCTGTCCCGGACAATTTGCTGAATGATTATCAGGCCCTGAAAGATCACAAGGGCTGGATTTCCTGTGAAAACTATATAGGGGATGTCAGCTGCTTCGAAATAGGGAGTTGGATTGAGCGGATGTTGATAGAAAAGCTTGAAAAGAAAGTTGCAGGAATCTCCGAATTATTGGAGGTTTACCGTAATGATTGGCATCAGGTCTTTTTTGTTGTTTTGGCGAGAAGTTTCGGATTCGGCATTAATGGTGACCCATTTGAGCAACTTGCGCGACAAATTCCCTGGCAATGTGTTTCCAAAAATGCTGATTCTTTAGAGAAACTGGAGGCATTGTTTTTAGGACAGGCCGGATTTCTTGACAATCTGATTCACGAGGATGTTTACGTTCAGCAATTGGAGCGGGAGTACAAGGTGATGAAACGGAAATATGGTTTGCAACCCATGCCGGCCTGCCATTGGCGGTTTTTACGCATGCGTCCCGGAAATTTCCCTACCGTTCGGTTGGTACAGTTGGCTTCTCTTCTGGCAGGGAGTGCTTTTTTGTTTGACAGGCTTCTTGATTGCGAAAAACTATCAGATGCACGAAGATTGCTTAGTGCCAGGCCATCTCATTACTGGCACAATCATTACCGCCCCGGTGTTGAGGCTCCTCCGAAATCCAAAAGGATTGGTCGCCAGGCTGTTGATTTGTTGATTATTAACACGGTTACGCCACTGTTTTTTGCTTACGGTAAATTAAGAGATCACACAGCATTACAACAAAGGGCTCTTGATTGGCTTAATGAATTGCCTCCAGAGAAAAACAGTATAGTGAATGGGTGGGCCAGACCTTCTATTGGAATTCAAGCTGTTTCATCTGCTCAAAGTCAGGGACTGGTGTATTTGAAAAGAAATTATTGTAATCATCGAAAATGCTTGTCCTGCCGCATTGGCCACAAAACATTAGCTTCGAATATTTGAGCAGAAGTAGAAATTGGTTCGTTTTTTGATAATGCATTAATTGTTAAAAAATATTTATCTTGTTGCGTTAATCTAAAATTGAATGTTATGAAATCTCGAGTTTTATTTATTGCTGTCTTCTCTCTGGTTTTAATGGGTAGTTTTTCTTCTTGCAAATCCAAGAAAAAAGTGACTGCCAAAAGTGAAATCGGGGACATTATTGAGGAGCTACCTTGTGAAAACAAAGGAAAGTCTGATAAGAACTTTTTCCGTGCAAGTGCCATGTCTACCAGCTCCGATCTTAGTTTGGCCAAAGAAAAAGCCTTGCTTTTGGCCAAGCAGCGTCTTGTTACCCTGATCAATTCCAATACTAAGTCGGTGACCGACAGATATGTCAATGAGCGGGAGATTGGTGATGCAGCCGAATTTGAGCAGAAATTTGAAAACATGACACGGGAGGTAGCTGATGAAACCATAAATAACATTGTGGTAACATGCGAAAAAGCCAGTGTTACAGAAGAAGGGAAATATCATGGTTTTGTGGCTATAGAAGTACACCGCGATGATGTACTCAAGGGGATTGACCGCCGAATTTCGAATGACGACAAGTTGCAACTGGATTATGACAAACAAAAATTCCAGGAGATCTTTGAAGAGGAGATGGAACAAATGGCCGAAGAGAGGGGGTATTAAGAAGATAGGCTGAGGTAAAGGTTGAAAGAAATCTATGTGTTTTAATTCTCAAACACGACCTCATTCTTAGCTTCAATCTCAGTCTTTTTTATCTTTTGCCAGGTATTTACAAAAAACTATAAACGAACTGTTTGCAGGTTTTTAAATAATTCCATATCTTTGCGGCCTATTTGTAAACCATATATTTAATTAGATCGTATGCATCTGACAAAAGAAGAAAAACAAGAGATCTTTGCGAAGTACGGAAAGTCGAATACTGACACTGGTTCACCAGAAAGCCAGATAGCATTATTTACCAACCGTATCGCTCATTTGACTGAACACCTGAAGGTTAATAAAAAAGACTTCAGTACCCAGTACGCTCTTAAGAAAATGATTGGTAAGCGTCGTAATTTGCTCGATTATCTTAAAGCAAAAGATATTGAGAAATATCGTTCACTGATTAAAGAGCTTGGACTTCGTAAGTAAGTTAAAAAGGATAGCATTGAAAAGGCAGTTCTCTACCGGAGAATTGCCTTTTGTTTTTTGTTTACTTCCGGTTTTATAGGGCTTTGTGAAAAAAAGTGAAGTTTGTAACCGTCGGGTGGCAGATATTACCTATCTTTGAAGCTGACTAAGAGATTGTAAGAAAAATAGAAAATTGTTTATGATTAAGCCGATTGAAAAAAGTATTGACCTCGGAGATGGCCGGTCAATCGTAATTGAAACTGGAAAGTTGGCCAAACAGGCCGACGGATCGGTAGTTGTTAGAATGGGCAATACATACTTGCTCGCTACAGTGGTTTCTGCAAAAGATGCAAAACCCGATGTCGATTTTATGCCACTCTCTGTCGATTACAGAGAGAAGTTTGCTGCAGCCGGACGCTTTCCCGGTGGTTTCCAGAAAAGAGAAGCCCGCCCGTCCGATTATGAGATTCTGGTATCCCGTTTGGTGGACAGAGCATTGCGTCCGCTCTTCCCCGAGGATTACCATGCCGATACTTTCGTTAACGTGAGTCTGATTTCCGGTGATTCGGAAAGTACACCCGATGCACTGGCCGGACTGGCTGCATCTGCAGCTCTTGCCGTTTCAGATATCCCTTTCAACGGGCCCATTTCTGAAGTACGTGTGGGGCGTGTTAACGGAGAGTTGAAAATTAACCCTTCTGCATCTGAAGTGAAGGAAGCCGATATGGATATCGTTGTGGCTGCCTCCAAAGAAAATATTATGATGGTTGAAGGTGAGATGAGTGAAGTTTCTGAAGCAGAATTGCTTGAAGCTATGAAGTTTGCTCACGAAGCCATTAAAATTCAGTGTGATGCTCAGCTGGAACTTGCCGAAATGGTAGGTAGCCAGGAAAAACGCGAATACTCTCATGAAGAAAACGATGAGGATTTGCGTAAAAAAGTATGGGATGCAACCTTTGACAAAGCCAAAGAAGTAGCCCGTGCAGCGAATCCCAATAAGCATGAGCGTATTGCTGCTTTTGATGCCATTGTTACTGAATTTATTGAAAGTAATTACAATGCTGAGGAAGATGAGATTCCCGAAGTGTTGATTAAACGTTACTTTCACGATGTTGAGAAAGAGGCTGTGCGCCGGGTGATGCTTGATGAGAATGTTCGTCTTGACGGACGTGCTATGGACGAGATTCGTCCCATCTGGTGTGAGGTGGACTGCCTGCCCGGACCTCATGGTTCTGCTATCTTTACCCGTGGAGAGACTCAGTCTTTGACCACCGTTACACTGGGATCGAAGCTGGATGAAAAAATTGTGGACAACGTGCTGGAAAAGAGTGTGGATCGTTTTCTGTTACACTACAATTTCCCTCCTTTCTCTACCAACGATGCCAAGCCATATCGTGGTGTAGGACGTCGTGAAATTGGACATGGAAATCTGGCACACCGTGCGTTAAAACGTATGTTGCCCGATGAACTCCCTTATGTGTTAAGGGTTGTTTCCGATATTCTGGAGTCTAATGGTTCTTCTTCTATGGCTACTGTATGTGCCGGTACTATGGCGCTGATGGATGCCGGTATTCAGTTTAAGAAGCCCGTTTCTGGTATTGCCATGGGGTTAATTACTGATAAGGATAGCGATAAATATGTAGTGCTTTCTGATATTCTTGGAGATGAGGATCACCTTGGAGATATGGACTTCAAAGTGACCGGAACTGTCGATGGAATTACTGCAACTCAGATGGACATCAAAGTAGATGGACTTTCGTATGAAGTACTAGAGAAGGCTCTTGAGCAAGCTCGTCGGGGTCGTCTTCATATTCTGGATAAAATCACCGAAACTATCAGTGAGCCCCGTGAAGATTACAAGCCTCATGCACCACGTATTGTGACCATACGTATTCCTAAGGATATGATTGGTGCAGTTATCGGGCCAGGTGGAAAAATTATTCAAGAAATCCAAGCTGAGACCAATACAAATATCGCCATCGATGAAGATGAGAAAAATGGTATTGTGGATATTTCTGCCAGTGACAAAGAAGCCATCGATAAAGCTTTGAATCGTATCAAAGCAATTGTTGCCGTTCCTGAAGTGGGAACAGTTTATACCGGAAAGGTGAAGTCTATTGTGCCTTTTGGTGCTTTTGTCGAAATCTTACCAGGTAAAGATGGTTTGCTTCATATCTCTGAGATTGAGTGGCGTCGCCTCGAAAAAGTGGAAGACGTGCTTAAAGAAGGTGATATGGTTGAAGTAAAACTTATTGATGTGGATCAGCGATCAGGAAAACTGAAGTTGTCACGCAAAGTGTTGCTTCCACGTCCCGAGCGTAAGTAGTTTTTTGTTTTCGGTTCTTCACCGAAACTTAAAAATATCTAAAAATCCCCGTTGGTGCCTGATAGGCCGGCGGGGATTTTGTTTTTCTACCTGTTTTACTTAATTTAACTGACTGATTTTTGCCCTCATCATTCCGGGCATTCAATAAATCTCAATTTATTTGTTATGAGTGGCTACAGAACAATTCAGCAGTGGTACGAAATTTTGAGCAGCAGACTGAAAGGAGCTCCAAGGGAAAGCATACGGTTTTATAGTCTGGAGGCTTTTCCGCGTCTGATGCATCATCTTGAGACCCACAAATCCGAATGTGAGGTATGCAGAGAGCATTTTGAGGCATTGGATAAGATGAGTTTTGATCTGGGACAGTGGATGAAAACAGATGCCCCTGAGATGGTGCAGTTTCAGGCCGAGCTGGAGGAGAGTGTTCGGCATCTGCGTACCAGTCACCAGGTATTTCCCAAAGGATTGTGGCTGTCACGTTTTGTGTTGATGGGAATACTGGTTGGAATCGTTGGGGCGCTCATTACGATTGTCGTAGTGGCCGGAGTGGTTATCGGAGGTGTTTTGCTCACAGGGGCCTTTATCGGTATGCTTGTAGGGTGGATTGCCGGTAAGAATAAAGAGCACCGTATCAAAAAACAAAATCGACTTTATTGATTGCTTTTTCTGAACCAAACACATAAAAAATGAACTACCGAAATTTAATTGTATTATTGTTTGCTATGGCAGCATTGTTTTCTTGTAAAAAGAAAGGTCCGGATACACCTGAGTATCCCGAAACAAAAAAAGTTGATTCTGTGGATGTATATTATGGCACCGAGGTGGCAGATCCTTATCGCTGGCTTGAAGATGATCAGTCGGATGAAACGAAAGACTGGGTGCAGCGGCAGGTAAAAGTCACTAACAAATATTTAAGTCAAATACCCTTCAGGGACAAAATTAAGGATCGATTGAAGGAAATCTGGAATTATGAGCGACAGGGTACGCCTGTTCGTAAAGGTAAATACTGGTTCTTCATGCGAAACAACGGGCTTCAGAATCAATATGTTGTTTATGTGAAAGAAGGACCTGACGGTGAAGAGCGTGTATTGCTGGATCCGAATAAACTGTCGGAAGATGGTACCGTAGCTCTTTCAGATTTTTCTGTGTCAGAAGATGGAAACTATATGGCTTACGCTATTTCACGTGGAGGATCCGACTGGCGTGAAGTCTACGTGCGTGACGTTGCCACCGGAGAGGATCTGGACGACCATGTGGAATGGGTTAAGTTCTCCGGTATTTCATGGCTGGGAGAAGAGGGGTTCGTTTACAGTCGTTACGATGAACCTGCCAAAGGCGAAGAGCTGACCAACTTAAATGAGTTTCAACAAGTCTACTATCATCAGTTGGGCGATGAGCAATCAGCAGACCAGTTAGTATATAAAGATCCGGTGAATGCTTTGCGAAACTATACCGCAGTGCTCGATGATGATAATAAGAATATTCTGCTCATGGGGAATGAATCTACCAATAACAATTCTCTGATGATAAAAGAATGGGGCGCTGATGACTGGATGGTCGCTGATACTACTTTTGAAAATAACACTTATTATCTTGGAACGGTTGATGGGAAGTACTGGGTGCGTACTGATTTTGGTGCCGCTCGCTACCGGATTATGGCGATCGATCCCGACAATCCTCATATCGAAAACTGGGAAGAAGTGGTTCCCGAACGAGCCGATGTGCTTGATGCAGTTTCTTTGTCTCATTCCTATGCAGTGGCGCATTATATGGTGGATGCCGAGTCTCAATTGGTGGTTTATGATTTCAATGGAGATAAGCAATACGAAATTGACTTGCCGGGAAGAGGTTCAGTAGGTGCGTTAAGAACCATCAAAGAAGATGATCAGCTTTTTTATTCTTTTGACTCCTACAATGTGCCTGATCAAATTATCGGGTTTAATTTGGAAACAAGGGAGAGCAAGGTCACTTTTGAATCGAATGTTGATTTCGATGGGGAAAAGTATGAGACCAAACTTGTGTTTGTAGAGGCAGAAGACGGGGCACAGGTGCCTTTGCATATTGTACACAAAAAAGGATTGGAGCTGAATGGTGAGAACCCCCTGATGCTATACGGATACGGCGGATTTAATGTTGTTTACCCTCCGGGATTTGATGTTCGAATTATCCCCTGGCTCGAAAATGGGGGCGTTTATGTAAATGCACACATTCGCGGAGGTGGAGAATACGGAGAAGAATGGCATCAGGCAGGAACGAAATTGAATAAACAAAGAGTCTTTGATGACTTTATTCTTGCAGCCGAAAAAGTCATAGAAATGGGATATACCAATGCGGATAAAATCGCTATTCGTGGAGGTTCTAACGGTGGACTGTTGCTGGGAGCAGTAGTGAATCAGCGCCCTGATCTGTTTCAGGTTTCCCTGCCCGCAGTTGGAGTAATGGATATGCTCAGATATCATAATTTTACTATTGGTTGGGCATGGGCCAGTGATTATGGTCGTAGTGATGACAGTGAAGAAATGTTCCGCTATCTCTATGGTTACTCGCCTATTCACAATATTAAAGCGGGTGTTGATTATCCTGCAACTTTGGTGTTTACTGCCGACCATGATGATCGTGTTGTGCCTGCCCATTCATTCAAGTACATTGCTACACTTCAGGAAAAATACAAAGGAGATAATCCGGTGTTGATTCGTATTGAAACAAAAGCAGGGCATGGTGCAGGTAAGCCTGTGACAAAGCAAATTGAGGAATTGGCTGATATGTATGCTTTCACCTTTTACAATATGGGAGAAGAACCATATAAATGATGGAACCCGGGGTGTTGCTCTTAGGTCTTCAGCCCAATGCGAATTTATTGTTTGTGAAGACTAATGGTCTCTTTATGAAATAAAAACAGGCAAAAAGGTTTACTATGTCGGCAAAAAAACTTATTATTGTAAATAGTGTCGGTTAAATACCAAAGAAGTTTTGGGGAAATAATGGATATTGTGTTTAGCAAGAGTGTGAGGGTTTGGATATATATTTCTTTTACTGATAAATTCACTTGTTTTCATCCTCAAAAAAATCCTCTGAAAAAGGAGAAATTTCTTTTGGGGTTTCAATGATTTTTTTGTTGAAAAACTTCACCGATTGTCTATATTTGCAATAAATCGTGTGAGAAGTGTTTCATTTATTAAAAACATTCCTAAATTTGTATAGAAGATAGGATTTATTCAAGAACAAATAATTCGGTTAACATTATGAAAAGAACAAGGATCAATCTTTTTGCGACTGTCGCACTTGCCGCTTTACTGGCAAGTTGTTCCGGTCTGGATAAGATGAAAGACAATGCACCAGACATTAATTATACTGTGACTCCTGAAGTACTGGAAGCTCATGGTGGTCAGGTGCCTGTAACCATCAAGGTACAAGTTCCGGGTGGCTACTTCGATAAGAAAACTGAAATTACAGCAACTCCTGTTTTGGTATATGACGGAGGCGAAACTGCTTATGCTCCTTACAACCTGCAAGGTGAGAGTGTAGAGGGTAACGCTAAGGTTATTTCTTATACCAATGGTGGGCAGTTTACTTATGAAGGAACTGTGGACTACAATGAAAATATGAGAGTTTCTGACCTGGTAGTTAGAATTACTGCTACCCGTGGAGAAACATCTCTGGACTTTGAACCTGTAAAAATTGCAGAAGGTGTGATTTCAACTTCTCAGTTGCTCGGGAAAAAAGGTGCTGTTGCCGCTCTTGGAGAAGACAATTTCAAGAGAATTACTCCTGAAGTTGGTGAAGCTGATATTCATTATCTGATTCAGCGTTCTAATGTTCGTAACTCTGAGTTGAGAAATGAAGATATCAAAGCCCTTTCTGAGTTTGTGAAAGCTGCAAAAGAAGCTGAAAATAAAGAATTCAAAGGTGCCAATATCTCTGCTTATGCCTCTCCTGACGGACCAATTGATCTGAACACTGATCTTGCCAATGCCCGTGAAGCTTCTGCCAAGAAGTACCTGGAAGGTGCATTGAAAAAAGCCGGTGTTGAAGATGTTACTGCTGAAGATTTCTTTGAATTGCGCAACACTCCCGAAGACTGGGAAGGATTTAAAGAACTTGTACAGAACAGCGATATTGAAGACAAAGATGTGATTCTCCGCGTTCTGTCTACACATAGCGATCCTGAAGTACGTGAGTCTGAAATCAAAAACATGGCTGCTACTTACAAAGTGCTGGCTGATGATATTCTTCCTCAATTGCGTCGTTCTAAATTGAATGTAAATGTTGAAGTTATTGGTAAATCAGATGAGGAAATTTCTGAATTGGCTTCTTCAAATCCTGAAGAACTGAAACTGGAAGAAATTCTTTATGCTGCTACCCTGACTGAAGATCTGGATGAGCAACTTGCTATTTACAAAGCTGCTTTGGATCAGCATTCTAATTGCTGGAGAGCTCAAAATAACATTGGAGTTGTGCTTTACAAGCAAGGTGACATTGACGGAGCTAAAGTGGCTTTTGAAAAAGCCAACGATATGAAAGCGAACGAATCTGTTGTGCTGAACAACCTTGGCGTAATGGCTCTTTATGAAGATGATGTAGAAGCTGCCAAAGAATACTTTGATTCAGCTGCCGGCGCTGGTGCTGCTTTGGACAATAACCTTGGTGTACTTGCAATTTACAATGGCAATTATGATGAGGCTGTTCGTTACTTCGGAAACAGCAACAACTGCAACGCTGCTTTGGCTAAGATTTTGAATGGTAACTACGACGCTGCTTTGGCTACCTTGAATGCTAATAAAGCAGAGGTTGGAATGAAATACTACCTGAAATCAATCATTGCTGCTCGTCAGAATGATACTGATATGTTGTTTGAAAATCTTCGTAAAGCTGTAGAGCTTGACAGTTCTCTTAAAGAAGTTGCTGCTACCGATATGGAGTTTGCACGTTACTTCGAAGATGCTTCATTCAAAGAAATCGTTCAGTAATGAGACTTTAAAGTCTGAGTACTAAACAATATAAAAAAAGAGGCTGCTTTGCAGCCTCTTTTTTGTATGATTAAGTTTTGAAGTGAACAATGCTTCTTTTTTCTCATGTTTGAGAACTCTGTTCAATGTTAAACGATTGGTCTAACCTCAAACTTCTAAAAGTCTAACGATCTATTGTAATACCCAGCCTTTAGCTAATTCCCAAAGTACAATTCCAGCTGTTACAGAAACATTGAATGAATGCTTGGTTCCAAACTGTGGTATTTCCAGGCATTGGTCGCATTGGTCAATGACCTTTTGACTTACTCCTTTTACTTCATTTCCAAGTATTACTGCATATTTGGAATTTGGGTTGGGCTCAAAGTTCTCCAGCGAAATACTTCCTTCTACTTGTTCGATGCCAAGGACTAAATATCCATCCTTTTTCAACTTTTCTACTGCATCTGTTGTTTCATTAAAGTAATGCCACTCAACAGCATCTTCAGCTCCCAGAGCTGTTTTATGGATCTCTTTGTGTGGCGGTGTGGATGTTATTCCGCATAGGTAAACCCCTTGCAACCGGAATGCATCCGATGTGCGAAAAATACTTCCGACATTGTGAAGGCTTCTGACGTTGTCAAGAACGACAATAATAGGAGTTTTGGAGTATAATTTGAACTGATCGACAGAAATTCTGCCCAGTTCATTGAGCTTGAGTTTTCGCATTTTTTAAAGGGCAAAAATAGATAATCTCTGTAATTACAGGCGTTATTTTAATAATTTTTATTCATTTAGTTAAAGAAAGCAGCCAGCTGTTTTTTGGCAAATTTTAGTTAACCATAGTTTTTTAAAATCTACATTATGAACATTCACGAGTTTCAGGCAAAAGCTATACTTAAACAACACGGAGTGACGATTCAGGAGGGAATTGTTGCAGATACAGCCGAAGATGCTGTAATGGCTGCGAAACAATTACAGGAACAAACCGGCACGCAGTGGTGGGTGCTAAAAGCACAGATTCATGCTGGGGGACGAGGTAAAGGAGGAGGAGTAAAGCTTGCCAAAAGCCTTGAAGAGGTTAAATCCCTGGCTGAAGAGATGATCGGGATGCAGTTGGTCACTCATCAGACAGGGCCGGAAGGTAAAAAAGTCAGACGAATTCTTATTGCTCAGGATGTCTATTATCCGGGACCTTCAGAAAGAAGTGAGTTTTATATGGGAGTTTTGCTTAACCGGCAGACCGGAAAGAATACCATCATGTACTCAGCCGAAGGCGGTGTTGATATAGAGGAGGTAGCAGATAAAACCCCTGAACTTATTTTCCGGGAAGAAATTGATCCAGGAACAGGGATTTTGCCGTTTCAGGCCCGGAAAATAGCTTTCAATTTGGGACTGAAGGGACAGGCATTTAAGGAAATGACTCGTTTTGTCGATGCGCTTTATCGCGCCTACATTTCTGTGGATGCGTCCTTGTTTGAGATAAATCCTGTTTTGAAAACCACAGATGATAAGATTCTTGCGGTGGATGCCAAGGTGAATCTGGATGACAATGCTCTATTCAGACATCCTGAATTGATTGAAATGCGTGATCTTACAGAAGAGGATGCAACGGAGACAGAGGCCGGAAAGAATAATCTCAATTTTGTGAAGCTCGATGGTAATGTTGGATGCATGGTAAATGGAGCCGGCCTCGCTATGGCCACAATGGATATTATTAAGCTGTCGGGAGGTGAACCAGCCAATTTTCTTGATGTGGGAGGAAGTGCTAATGCTCAAACGGTAGAAGCCGGGCTTAAGATTATTCTGTCTGATCCTGCTGTAAAGGCGGTTCTGATAAATGTCTTTGGTGGTATTGTGCGATGTGACAGGGTTGCTTCGGGAGTTGTAGAAGCCTATAAAAACCTTGGTGATATTAAAGTTCCTGTCATTGTCCGCTTGCAGGGTACCAATGCAGAAGAAGGGAAAGCAGTAATTGATAACTCAGGATTAAAAGTTCGTTCGGCCATCACATTAAAAGAAGCGGCAGATATTGTGAAGGAGGTGGTTTGAAATTAATTATTTAAAAAGAAGTTGTCCAAAAAGTACAAAGCACCCAAAAAAATGTCATATTGAACGTAGTCGAGAAATCTGTCATTCAATTGAACAGATTCTTCGACAAGCTAAGAATAACATCAAAATTGGACTTTTTGGACAACTCCTTATTTCTACCAGTTAACTTTTGACCGTCTTACCGGCATCGTCATACATCTTGCACCACCTCCGCCACGGGGCAGTTCGGAGCCCTCAATCGTAACAACATATTTCTCGTAATCAGCCATGGTTACCTTATTGTTGATGATATCTGCGGCTTTGATAATTGCGAAACCTTCCTGATTAAGTGCATCTAGGGTATGCACATTTCTAGCGTATCCAATGAGCTTGCCTGGGCCTGCTGCAAAAAAGTTAGCGCCACTGTGCCATTGTTCCCGCTCTTGTTGCCATAAATCATTTCCTCCGCACGGAACGGGTTTTAAGTCCATACCGAGACTCTTGAGACACTGCAACAATCCTTGCTGACGGGATATTTCTTTAACAACCCCGTTTTCTATGGTCATCAATATGGTAGAATATGAGTTCTCGTGACGCAATAAAGGCTCATATATCATGCAGGTGTCTTTGTCGAGCAGGGTAAAAATCATATCCAGATGGATGAATGATTCAGGGGATTCCGGAAGCTGCTGAACCACAATGTGCTTTTTTCCTTTTTGCATCTTAATTTGCTCTGCCAGAAAATCAATACCCTGGGTTGATGTTCGCGCCCCATTCCCCACAATGATGATGTCATCTCTGGCGATCAAGACATCTCCGCCTTCAATGAAGGTTTCTGTGCCGACATGCCAGGTGCTCATGGGATTGATTGTGGAGGTTTTGAAGTTGGGGTTATAGTTGAAAATGGCATCCATGATCATAGATTCCCTCTCTCTTACCTTATTGGCCATTTTGGAGATCATTACCTGGTTGTAAACAGTTACGGAGGCATCCCGGGTGAAGAAGAAGTTGTGGAGTGGCCTCAGGGCATATCTTTCATCCGACAGGAAAGTAGTCAGGGTATCCCGTTTCAGAGTTACTCCCTCTATTAGCTGAGTGGCGAGTTCTTTGTGATTAAGCGACAGCAGGTCTTCTTTGATATTTAATACCTTCTCATGAGTGCAGATGCGCTCAATCAGTGAAACTTTTACATCCGGATCAATAAGAATCTCTGTCAGCAAATCTTTTACCTGGAAGGTCTGGCATATTTTCTTCAAAACACCACTCAACTGGTGGTATTCTTCTATGGCAACCGGGAGATTTAGAATGTCACTGTAAAGAGCTCTTTCTGCATTTCCTGGTGTCATATTTTCGACCTCGGGGCCGGGCGTGTGGAGTATTACTGCTTCCAAGTCTCCTATTTCAGAGGATACCTGAGGAACGATAGGGGTATTCATAAATGTATTTTTTTACGGTTTTTTCTGTTTTGAGTGTTCTGTCTGCAAGTTAATGAAAGTTGACCGAATAAATTCTGATTTTTTCCCAATCCCTGGTTGTACAAAAAAAGGCCGGAGCTGCTCCGGCCTTTTTTTGTATAATTGGAATAATTAAATGTTTTGCGTCGTTCAAAGTGAAATGTCAGCAATTAGATTGCTTCTGTCTCCACAACCTTACCAAGTATGTCGGAATAAGGAACCAAAAGAAAGTTTTTTCCTTCGAATTCCAGTTCTGTCCCCGAAAACTCCTTATAAAGAACCGTGTCACCAACGGCAATTTCAGGGTTATCTAAGTTGCTTATTCCGGCAACTTTACCGGTTTTTTCCTGGTTTTTTGCACTTTCCGGTATGATGATCCCGGAAGCGGTTGTCTGCTCAGCGTTGTCGTTTGTCAACTCAAGCAATACATTTTGATTAATTGGTTGTAACTCCTTCATTTTTGTTATTTGTTTAATTGTTATGCATTGATATTTAAAAGACTATTGATTTTGTTCCGATCGAATCCGACCACTACCTGTGCATCTATCACGGTTTGGGGAACCCCTTGTTGACCACTTCGTTTTACCATTTCTGTTGCTGCTTTCTCATCTTTGCTAACATCAATTTCTCTGAAATAGATATGGTTGCTGCTGAGGTAATCTTTCAGGGTTTTGCACCATGAGCAGGTAGGTGTGGTATAAACGATTACCGTTTTTTGTTTTTCCGTGGTTCCTGATGTTCTTGCCACAGGATTGAAAAATCCTTCTAATGCCCCTTCCTGGTGGCAGCCTTTGAGAACCTTTCCCGGCTTTCGATTTTTGAATTCAATGAGGGTCGGAGCAGAAGTGATGTTGTATTCCTCATGAACATCCCTTACTTCTGCTACGTTTACTGTAGCAATTATCAGGTTGTTTTTATCTTTCAAAGATTCCAACCTGGAAAAGGCACAGTCACTTTGTGTTGCTCCTTTCTTGTAAATGAGCAGGTATAGATCAGGATGGGCTGTTAGCTGTATCCTGAAATCTTCCAAAGAATGGATGGTAATATTATTCATTTTATTTTTTATTTATCTGTATATGTACAAAAATACATAGATTCATAAAACAGAAATAATGCCATTCTGAGAAGGTTGTCAAAATGTCAGCTTAGGTTAGTTGGAGATTTTGTTTTATTTTGTGAAGGAAAGAAATTTTATTGGACATGGCAGGAAAATGATTATATATTTCAAAATAGAAACTTTATGGCAACAAAATTTATAGGCGCCCATGTGAGTGCTGCAGGAGGTGTGGAAAATGCCCCCGTGAATGCTGCAGATATCGGAGCTACCGCATTCGCTCTGTTTACCAAAAATCAGCGCCAATGGAAATCTAAGCCCCTGACCGAAGAGAATATCAGGAAGTTTAAGAAGAATTGCGAAGATTTGGGATTTTCTTCTAAGCATATTTTGCCGCACGATAGTTACCTGATTAATCTCGGACATCCGGAACGGGCAGGAATTGAAAAGTCTCGGGATGCATTTCTTGATGAAATGCAGCGTTGCGAACAACTGGGTCTGGAGTTATTGAATTTTCATCCCGGAAGTCACCTGAAAAAGATCAGTGAGGATGAATGTCTTCAGAGAGTAGCGGAGTCGGTCAATATTGCTTTGGATAAAACCAAAGGAGTCATCGCAGTGATTGAAAATACTGCCGGACAAGGTTCCAATGTGGGGTATCGTTTTGACCATCTGGCCAGAATTATTGAGTTGGTGGAAGATCAGACCCGGGTGGGAGTATGTATTGATACTTGTCACGGTTGGGCTGGTGGATACGATTTTTTGTCAGAGGAGGGCTATGAGAAGAGTTGGGAAGATTTTGAAGCGACAGTGGGGCTAAAGTATTTGAAGGGAATTCATCTGAATGATGCTAAAAAAGAAGTAGGGAGTAAAGTGGACAGACATGCGAGTCTGGGAGAGGGCTATATGACTCAAAAAACCTTTGAGCGTATGATGAAAGATGATCGTTTTGATGACATCCCCATTATCTTGGAGACTCCTAATCCAGATATATGGGCCGAAGAAATAAAATGGTTAAATAGAATGGCCGGACAATAGACAGAAGTTAATTGCGCTTATTGAAAAGAGAGCCAAAGAATTTTTCTGACGAAACCAGATACAAGAACTGGAAATTCAGGCCACAAATGAAATAAGATAAAAAAGGTAAGCTTTTTGTATGTCATTTGTGTATATATGAAGACATTAGGAAGATATTTTGCTTTTACAACGTTTTTGTTGTTGCTGCTTTCTTCCCTTTCCGGACAAAACATCAGGGAGGAGGAGATGGCCGGGCAACAGGTATATCTTCTTGAATCGGAAATTATTGATGGGGATACAGTTCCGCATATTGTTCTGAGGGAAGTGAAGGTAGTGCCGGAATGGAATTTCCGAAGCCAACGAGAGCGCAAGGTATACAACCGGATGGTTCGGAATATAAAAAAAGCTTTGCCTTATGCCCGAATTGCTGCTAATAAACTCAACCATATCAACGCCACATTGGCACGTATGGAATCAGGCAAAGAGCGAAAAGAGTATCTTAAGGAGGCAGAAAAAGAGCTCTTCAATGAGTTTGAGAAACCTTTGCGGAAGCTCACTTTTTCGCAAGGTCGTATGTTAATCAAGTTGATAGATCGCGAAACCGGAGACACCAGTTACAATTTGATAAAAGAATATAAGGGCGGCTTTTCTGCCTTCTTCTGGCAATCTGTAGCCCGGTTGTTTGGATCCAATCTGAAGGCGGAATATGATGCCGACAGGGAAGATAAAATGATTGAACACATCATTATTATGATTGATAATGGAATGTTATGATGTCATTTCCAGTACCGCATTGACAATATTTTCTGCCCCATCGGCAATTTGGGTGATTTTGGCATCCAGCATATAACAAGGGGTGCTGGCAATTTTCAGGCTTTCGTCAACAATCACTTCTCCGTGCGAGGTATTCACATGTGTAGCTCCCATGGATTGTACGGCGTTTGCTGTGCCCTGATCGGATCCGATGGTTATTTTGGCATTTTTAAAGACTTTGGCTACCAGAACCGGTGAGATACATATTACACCTATAGGCTTTTTTGCCTGATGGGTATCCAGAAGGGCTTTTTCCACATCGGGGTTTACCGAACAATCAGAGCCCTCAAAACCAAATGTACTCAGGTTTTTTGCGGCTCCAAAACCTCCCGGAAAGATCAATGCATCATAATTAGCGGCATTGTAACCACTAAGCGGCTTGATATTGCCCCGGGCAATTCGTGCCGATTCTACCAGCACATTTCGTTTTTCTGCCATCTCATCACCTGTAATGTGGTTAATTACATGGTACTGTTCAATGTCGGGAGCATAAATTTCATATTCTGCCCCGGCTTTTTCGATAGCCCACAGGGTGAAAACGGATTCGTGAATTTCTGCCCCGTCATAAACGCCACATCCTGATAAAACCACTGCAATCTTCTTTTTTTCAGACATATCTCTTTCTTTTTGAATTTACATGACGATTGACTAATTTAAAGCTTTTCGCAGCATTGTGCAAAATCATTTTTATGGAAAAAATCAGGATTTTTCTGGCCATTGGACTGAATGACATTCCACCAATTAGCGCATGGGTGAAAAATCTCCGGCAACTTCATTACGGAGATCAATTAAAATGGACGAGACCCAATCAATGGCACCTTACAGTGAAGTTTATCGGCTCCTTTTCTGTTGAAGTGTTGCCCGTGCTAACGGAGCAGCTGAGAAAGGCTTATGAAAATGGGAATGGTGGGGAACTGGTGATCACAGGTGCCGGTATCTTCGGGCCAGTAAGAGCTCCAAAGGTTGTCTGGGTTGGTGTTGAGCATGCATCGTGGCTGGAAGAGGTGAATCGAATTGCTGAAGAGGTATGTGTTGATTTTGGTGTTTCTGAAAGCCAGCGGGCTTTTGCACCTCATCTTACGCTTGCACGGGTTCGGAAATTAAAACGACCAGTGAAACTTCTGAATGAAGTGGAGAAGCATAAAGGCACGGTGTGGCATGAAGAGAGCATAAAACAGGTGACTCTGTACAAAAGTGATTTGACTCCTGACGGCCCCGTTTATTCTGTTTTGGAGCATTTTAAGTTGTCCTGAAAATGTTGTATCCACAATTACTTTCATGCAAAAGGAGGTTGTCTAAAAGTCACTGTAGTTGTTGTTTTTGTGTGTGAGAATCTATAAGAACCTTAGCTTTGAGATTCTTCACTGGGTTCATAATGACAAAAAAAGGCTTTCTCAAAAGTCCAAATTTGATGTCATTCTGAGCTTGTCGAAGAATCTTTTCCTTTGAAAGGCAGATGTTTCAACTACGCTCACCATGACACACTTTTGGAGTATTTTACTTTTGAGACAGCCCTTTTTTTACGTAAAAAACACAGATGTGCGGATTTACTTTACAAAAACCCTGAACTCCCAGGGTTGAAGCAATAATCCATTGACAGGGAGGGTGGCCTCTTTGCCTGAAAAATAGTCAGTGAAAGTTCCTGTCGGACCGTTTTCGGCAAATGCTGAAATGGAGTTTTCAGAGAGATTGAAAAGGGCTATAACGGTATTTTCATCTTTTTGTCTGCTGAAATAAAAGAGAGATTCGGTATCGTTGGTTTCGATGATTTTTAGATCACCCCCAAACTCACCGTTCCATAATGCCGGATTGTCGGATTTTAATTGAGTCAGAGTTTGATAAAAGGAAGTCATCTTTTCTCCCTGAGACCAGTCAATCTGGTCTTTCTCGAAAAACTCAAGTTGTTTGTTGAGGCCTGCTTCCTGTCCAGAATAAATCAAAGGCATTCCTTCTACCACAAAGGTCAGAGCTGCCATCGTTTTTGCGGCTTCACCCATTCGTTCATAAACCGTCCCGTTCCAGCTGTTTTCGTCGTGGTTGGTGGTGAATTGCATAGGCCAGCTGCCGGCAGGATACAAGGTGTCTGTTTTGTTGAAGTAAGCTGCTACGTGGGAGGCATTCTGTTCACCTTTCGACACTGCATTCATAATATGGTGAAATGACCATCCATAATTGGCATTGAAAGCATTTTCCAAAAGGGCAATTTCTTCTTCATCTTCTGCAAGCATCCATACCGGTTTTACAGCTTCGATCGCAGTCCGGGCACTTTCCCAGAAGTCCACCGGAACCATCCCGGCCACATCACATCTGTATCCATCAATGTTGGCTTCCTTTACCCAAAAGGTGAGGGCTTCCGTCATAGCTTCGCGCATTTCATGGTTGCTGTAGTCAAGTCCTGCCACATCGGTCCAGTCTTCCACCGGTGCGATGATCTCTCCGGCTTCATTTTGCAGGTACCATTCCGGATTGGTTTCAGTCCATGGGTGATCCCAGGCCGTGTGGTTGGCTACCCAGTCGAGAATCAGGTGCATATCCAATGCATGCACTTTTTCAACCAGTGCTTTGAAATCTTCCATTGTACCAAATTCCGGATTGATGGCTTTGTAATCTTTGATGGAATAATAGGAGCCGAGTGTTCCTTTACGGTTTTTCTCTCCAATAGGATGCACCGGCATCAGCCAGAGAATATCGACTCCCAGTTCTTTGAGTCGGGGCAGATGTTCTGCAAAAGCATTGAAAGTACCCTCTTCGGTGTATTGGCGAATGTTAACTTCGTAAATTACTGCGTCTTTGCTCCATTCGGGGAGTGGAGTATTGCTGGTGAATTTTTGCTCTTCACGGGCCTGATCCTTTTGAGTGGTTGTATGGCAGGCAGAAATCAGAAAAAGAGCTGCAAGCAACAGGTTTATGGATTTTATTTTTTGCATGGTTTTAAATTTAAGTGATTGTTTTGATGTGTGGAAAGGAGTTGCGTTTTATTGGCTGTCTCCACCTCAAATCAGAAGTGGAGACAGCATCATTTAGGGATTTTATCTGTAAAAAAACCCGGACAAAATAACCGGAAATGGAGGGTGAATGCACCAGGGAGCACAAACGCATCCCTGGTGCATTTTTTCCACGGAACAGATATATGGTGTTCAATTCAATTCGATGATTCGGGCCGATTTGGCTGGCACATCAAACGTTTCAAAGGAAGTAATTGTTTGTTCGGTCATTATATCCCTTCCTTTGGAGTATTTGGAGAGTATTTCCTTGAAACGCGCCCCGTCAACGGTTCTGTCTTCTTCTGCTGAATTGTTGAGCAGCACCATTACGGCCTCATCATCTAAATGCCTGAAGTAGACGTACACATTGTTTTCAGGGAGGAAATGAATGGTTTTTCCCGTGTGGATGGGGGGACTGGTTTTGCGATAGTTCAATATTTTTGACAGATAATTGAAAATTTCATTCTGGTCATCGGTACGTCCCTCATGAGTAAAAGCATTGACTTTATCGCCAGGCCAACCTCCGGGGAAGTCGTGACGGATATTTGCATGCCCCTCATAACCATTCCCATCCATCAGCAATTCAGTGCCATAGTACCATTGGGGAATGCCTCTGACTGTGGCGAAGAATGCAGTAACCATTTTCAGGCTTCTGATATCATTGTTTAACACGTTGAAAATTCGTCCTACGTCATGGTTCTCGGGGAATACCATGATGTTGTTTAAGTTGGTGTACAGGTGATCGTTAGCCAGTACATCATAAAGGCGCATCAGGCCATCGCTCCATCCGCCACCCTTTTCGTTAAAGGCAGCATGCATGGCATCCATGAGGGGGAAGTCCATGATGGTTTTGAGGTGGGAATTGTATCCATCGCTATTGGGGAAATCTTTTTGCCAATAGCAAAGTTTTGCCGGATCTCCAATCCATGCTTCACCTACGATGTTGAAGTTGGGGTACTCCAGATTGATGCGTTTATTCCATTCAGCCATACCCTGTTTATCGGGGTACGGATAGGTGTCCTGTCGAATACCCTGCAATCCGGCATATTCAATCCACCAGATGCTGTTTTGAATCAGGTAATTCAGCAACAATTCATTTTTCAGGTTAAGGTCAGGCATTGATGAGTCGAACCAACCCTCGGTAGCCAGTTTCAGGTCGGCTTTGGAGGCATGGGGGTCTGAAATGGTGGACAACCGGTAGTTGGATCTCACAAAGCTGTCGTAGTTAATCCAGTCATCCGAAGGCAAATCTTCCATCCACCAATGTTTGCTGCCACAATGGTTGAAAATCATGTCTTTGATGACTTTTAGTCCTTTGCCGTTGGCTTTTTTTACCAATTCACGATAATCTTCATTGGTTCCATATCGGGGATCGATTTGGTAATAATCGGTGGTGGCATATCCATGATAGGACGATTGTGGTTGATCATTTTCAAGCACGGGGTTGATCCAGATTGCTGTAAAGCCCATTTCTGCAATGTAATCGAGATGATTCATTATACCTTGCAAATCTCCTCCATGACGGCCGTAAGGGGCCTCCCGATCCGCTTTCTCACGCATGCCGTCCATGTTGTCATTGTCCGGATTCCCATTGGCAAAACGATCTGGCATTAGTAAATAAACAGCATCGGAGCTATTGAAACCCTGACGCAACGCAGAACCTTTTTCCCGTTTATTGAGCTCCAGCATCATGGTTTTTCTGACCTTTTTGCCATCTGAAAACCGGATTTCTATATTTCCGGGTTTTGCATTTTCGGCAATATGCAAGTCGATAAAAAGGTAATTGGGATTTTTTACTGAGGTAATGCGGTCAATGGCAACACCGGGATAGTCAACTACAGGGCGTAAAAAGCCAATGTTTTCGCTATAAGCCATCAATTGTACTACAGGATTTTCGAAACCGATCCACCAGGAGGATGGTTCCAAACGATCCTTTATCTCTGTTTGGCTCTGTGCAGGCAATGAGCCTGTCAGCGCAATGAGGCCAAAGAGAAAAATGGCAATTATATTTTTTTTATGCATGATGATTTACATTTAAAGGTTCCTTGATTGTTTTTCCCGGGGCCAGTGTAATATCCTTTCCGTAAAGTACAAGTGAGATTTTCTCGTCTGCATGTGAGCAAATTTCCACTTCACTTTGTGTTACTTTCACTTCCAGGTTGTTTTCATGAAAACGGATTTTGAAGGCATATTCGTCCCATTGTTTGGGAATGATCGGGGAGAGACGTAATTTTCCGTCTTTGTAAACCCGTTTGCCGCCAAATCCTTCTACAATCGACATCCATGTTCCTGCCATACTGGTAATGTGGAGGCCTTCGTGTACTTCATTGTTATAATCATCAATGTCCAGTCGGCTGGTGCGCAGATACATTTCATACGCTTTGTTCAGGTTGCCAATACGGGCAGCCAGAATACTATGTACGCAGGGGGACAGCGATGATTCATGAACGGTTCGGGGTTCATAAAAGGCAAAGTTTCTGCGAATGGTTTCTGTGTCGAATTCTTCTTCGAACAGATAAACACCCTGGAGTGTATCGGCTTGCTTAATGAAGCAGGATCGTAAAATCCGATCCCAGGACCAGTGTTGATTGATGGGCCGAACAGAAGGACTCAGCTCGCCTGAAGTGATTTGTTCCTTGTCCATATATCCATCTTGCTGAAGGAATACCTCTTCATCTTTGTTGTATGGGAGGTACAGGTTGGTGGCTACTGATTTCCACACTCCTGTTTCTGTGGCAGTGTCAAGATTTACTTTTTCCACAATTTCAGTAAATCGCGCAGGAGCATTTTTGCGTACGATGTCGAGGGCTTCACGGGCATAATTAAGACACCATTGCGCGATTTTATTGGTATACCAGTTGTTGTTGACGTTGTTTTCGTATTCATTGGGGCCGGTAACCCCCAGAATCACAAATTTCTTTTTCTCATGAGAGAAGGTGGCGCGCTGACTCCAGAAACGGGCAATACCAATAAGCACTTCCAGTCCGTATTCGGCAAGGTAAGCTTCATCTCCTGTATGCCGGATATAATTGTAGATGGCAAAGGCGATGGCTCCGTTACGGTGAATTTCTTCAAAGGTTATTTCCCATTCGTTGTGGCACTCTTCGCCGTTGATGGTAACCATGGGGTAAAGTGCGGCACCATTTGTGAATCCCAGTTTCTCAGCATTTTCAATGGCCTTTTGCAGGTGTTTGTATCGATACACCAGCAGGTTGCGAACCACTTTGCGTGGAGCTGTCATTAAGAAAAACGGTATGCCATAAGCTTCAGTGTCCCAGTAGGTTGTTCCGCCGTATTTTTCGCCGGTAAACCCTTTGGGGCCAACATTTAACCGTTCGTCATCACCGGTGTAGGTTTGGTTGAGGTGGAAAATGTTGAAACGAATACCTTGCTGGGCTGCAATGTCACCTTTAATTTTAATATCACCAACACTCCAGATTTTTTCCCAGTGTTGCTTTTGCTCCTCGAGAAGTGTATCGAACCCAATTAATTTGGCGTTGGCTGCTTCTTTTTTTGCGGCATCCGTCAATTTATCCGCTTCATGGTTAAGAGAGCTGCATACCCCCACATATTTGGTGAGCGTTATGTTTTGGTTTTTACTGGCTTTTACGGAAATATGATTGCCGGTATAGGTTTCGTTTTTTACGGTTTGAATATCTGCGTGTTCAGAGCCGATGATTTCAGTCTCCATAGCAAAGGCTACGCGGAAATCCGATTTTTTGGTCTGTGAAAGAAGAGACGCTTTTCCCTCTTCTACATTGGTTCCTAATATATTCCAGAATTTTTCGTCGTAATTGCTGTCTTCATTTTCCACATCTCCGTCAATGTAAGGGGTGAAAATAATTCTGCAATCCTTTTCCGGGGTTATGGAATAGCGAACTACACCCGTTTCGTTGTGTGTCATGCTCAGAAACCGCTCGGATTTGACCGATAGGATGCTTCCGTTTTGGAGAGTCACCCGGAATGATCTGCTTAACACTCCGGAACGCATATCGAGGATGCGCTGGAAATTTTCCACTTTTGTGGCTTTGAACAGATCAAGGGTTTCTCCGTCAATGTTGATATCAATACCGATCCAGTTTGGAGAATTCAGGATTTTTGCAAAATACTCAGGGTAGCCGTTTTTCCACCAACCTACACGGGTTTTGTCGGGGTAATAGACCCCGGCAATATAGCTTCCTTGTAATGAGGGACCACTCCATGCCTCTTCGAAGTTGGCCCGCTGGCCCATTTGTCCGTTACCAAGGCTAAAGATACTTTCTGATGCTTTTTGGTGTTCAGGACTGAAGCCTTCTTCAATTATTCGCCACTCATCCTGCTTCAAATATTGTCTCATCGTTTCTGTCTTAAGTAAATGTCAAAAGCGGTTTTCTGTTTTCCTGATTTTTCTATTGGCCATCAGGCAAAGATCTTGATGCTTACAGATTCGCTAATTTTTCAAAATTCATTTCGTGCAGTCCGGAAATCACCAGATTCGCTTGCCCCAGAACTTGTGGGGATCCAATGCCAACGCACTTCATGTTTCCGGCCAGCGCTGCTTCTACTCCTGCTTCGGCATCTTCGAAAACTACGCAATTTTCAGGGGCAATTTCCAGCTCTTCAGCACCTTTCAGGAATACCTCAGGATCGGGTTTTGCCTGGCTAACTTTGGTTCCGTCTATGATAGCATCGAACCAGTCGGTTAGCTGCAACCGATCCAATATAGTCATGGCATTTTTGCTGGCTGAACCCAGTGCTATCTTAATGCTGTGTTGCTTGAGTTCTTTAATGAATTCAGTGGCACCGGGGAGAATTTCGTCAGGTTTCATTTGTGTGATGAATGAACGATAATGTTCATTTTTCCGGGTTGCCAGCTCTTCTTTCTTCTCCTGCTCCATCTCAATACCTCCTATTTCCAGAAGTATGTCGAGCGATCGCATCCGGCTCACTCCTTTAAGACGTTCATTGTCTTTTTCGGTAAATTCAAAACCCAGTTCTTCGGCCAATGCCTTCCAGGCTATAAAATGATAGCGTGCAGTATCTACAATCACACCGTCCAAATCGAATATACAAGCTTTAATCATGGCTTAGTTTTCTTTATCTTCAACAAAATAGACTGCACCGGCAGCAATCAGGAAACTTACACCGGCAATAATCAAGGCATAAATGGCCTGAGAGTTAAAAACACTTTTAAGAAGAGGTCCGCTGGCAACTCCATTCACGATTTGTGGAATGGTGATAAAGAAGTTGAACAACCCCATGTAGATTCCCATCTTCTTGGCAGGGAGAGCACCCGAGAGGATTGCATAAGGCATCGAAAGGATGCTGGCCCAGGCAATACCGACACCAATCATGGGAATGATAAGTATATCAGGATCTTTGATGAAATAAATTGATAAAAGTCCGGCAGCCCCGATGACCAGAGAAATAGCATGTGCTGTTTTCCTGCTGGTGGCTTTTGCCAGAAATGGAAGCAGCAAAGCATAAAGGGCAGCGACCCCATTGTAAACTCCGAACAGAACGCCCACCCAGTTGCCGGCATCGTTGTACATCTCTGAGCTGGTGTCTCCAACTGGCAGATTGTAAACATGCTGGGCAATGGCTGGAGTGGTGTAGACCCACATGCCAAACAGCCCTAGCCAGGAGAAGAACTGAACCACCCCAAGTTCTTTCATGGTGCGGGGCATGGCGGCGAAATCCTTCATGATCTGGACAAATCCGTTTTGTTTTTTGATTACTTCGGTCGCCGGATTGATTTCGTCTTCTTCCTCGGTGTATTTCTTCAATTGTTCTGGTGAATATTCTTTGGTGGTTATCACCGTCCAGATAATGGTGACAATAAGAACCGCTGCTCCCAGGTAAAAAGAGAATATTACGTTGTCAGGAACACTCCCCTCCGGGGCAGTTTTGGAAATGTTAAACCATTCGGCCAGCGCGTAGGTGATCCAGGAACCTACAACAGCTCCAATCCCAATAAGTGTTGATTGGACCGAAAAGCCCATGGTTCGCTGATCCAGAGGTAGTTTGTCGGCTACAAGAGCTCTGAATGGCTCCATTGAAATGTTGATGGATGCATCCATGATCATCAACATTCCGGCACCTACAAACATTGGCGGTATTATAGATGCCAGGATTTCCGCATTGGGCATAAAAATGAGTGCAAGAGCCGCAAAGATTGCCCCAAAAAGAAAGTATGGGCGACGACGTCCCAGCTTTGTCCAGGTGCGGTCGCTGTAATGTCCCACTATGGGTTGAATCAGCATGCCTGTGATGGGGGCTGCCAGCCAAAACCAGCCCAGGTGTTCAATGTCCGCTCCAAAGGTCTGAAGGATTCGGCTGGCATTGGCATTCTGTAATGCAAATCCAAACTGGATTCCCAGAAAACCAATGCTCATGTTCCAAATCTGGGATTTTGATAATCGAGGTAACTTCTTCATGTTTCGCTTTTTCCTTTTTTCAGTAATTCATAAAGTCAAATGTATCGAACTGCTTTATGTTCATTGCAAAAGAAAAGCAATAATCAAAAAACAGAAAATGTATGACTTGTTGAATTTTCTTTTTTATGACCTGTCAGTTTGGGGCATTTGGATAAGTGATGCCTGACAGTATTGATAAAATGAAAAGTAATGTGAAAAGATGCCGTCAGGCAGGCAATGCAACCTGATTGATATGGCAGCCAACAGGTGGATTACATTAATACCAAATAAAGGTAAGAATGCATGAGCGAACTAAAGATTAAAATCGGTACAATGCAAATGTACATATAACTTGTGTGGGTTTCCAAAGAAATATGCGATAATTGGCAGTGGGATTTTGTTTAAGTTGTTGAAAATGAATTATTTCAAGCGTTTGCGGTGTTTTTTGAAAATAGTGTTTTTTTTGATTTATTTTATTGCAAACGTTTTCGGAAAACTAAACATAGGTTTGATTTATACGTCAATAGACCATGTCAGGTGGATTGCCTCTGTTTCAGTGTTGGAGTTAATACCTTGGTTGAAAAGTTGATTTCAATTCCCGGATTTTCCAGTCTTTGAAGAAGTAAGCGCATGGCTTCACGGCCTGTTTCATACCCTTTTTGTTCTACTGTGCTGAGCGGTGGGTAAGCAATGTCAGCATTGGGCCCGTCCCCAAAACCGATCACCTTGATTTGATCGGGTATTTTGATTCCTTCCGACTGAAGTGCTTGCATAACAGCGATAGCCGTACTGTCATTGACGGCGAAAATGCCATCAATATTTTTTTCTTTAATGAGTTTGGTCAGGTGCTGCTGCAGGCTGAAAACATAGTCCCTGGTATCGCATTTTACGATCAGGTCTTCATCGGGTTTGATGCCATGATGCTCAAGCGCATGGAGGTACCCTTCTTTTCTTCTGCTACCAATAACCAGGTGTTGAGGTGCTGCCAGATGAAGAATATTTTTGCATCCTCTTTCGATTAGATGATTGGTGGCAATATTGGCTCCCTGGAAGTCGTCGGTAATCACCCTGTCGGTTTTTATTTCTTCTACAATCCTGTCAAAAAACACCATCGGAATCCCATTCTCATAAGCATTGATCAGATGATTGTAATCACGGGTTGTCTTGCTTACGGAAACTAATATTCCATCTACGCGATGGTCAATGAGCGCCTGGGTGTCAATGACCTCTCGCTGGTAGTTTTCATTCGACTGGCAAATCATTACATTATATCCTTCACCATAGGCCAGGTCTTCAATACCGCTGATAACCGAAGAAAAAAAGTGATGAACGATCTCAGGGATAATTAAACCTATAGTGTTCGTCTTTTGTCGTCTGAGACTCAAAGCCAAGGCGTTGGGACGATAGTTCACCTTCTCGGCAAAGGTCTTAACCAGTTTTTTTGTTTCCTCATTGATGTCGGGATGATCTTTGAGAGCTCTGGAGACGGTGGAAGGGGATAATTCCAGTATGCGGGCTATATCTTTTAGCGTTACATGATTTGACTTCATATATTATAATGTATCAATTTAAAAATCCGACATCAATTCATTCCTGATGAACTCCTGTTTCTTGTAGAAATAAAAGTCTGTTTAAATATATAAAAAAGTGCTTGATTAGATGCCGATTTCTTTCCCAATATTCAATTTTGAGCCGTGAAGTGTATTATTGGGAATAGAATTAAAAAAGACCTGTTCGTCCTTCAGTGGTTTTTTATTTATTATTAGATGATTTAGAAATTAATTTTTTCTGATTTTTTTCTTTCTGAGTTCCTAAACTGATGAAAATGTTCGGGTTTTGATTCTTTTTTTGTCGCCGAAAACGTTTGCAGAGAATTTTGAAACATGTTTTACAACATATCGAATTTATGCAAACGATACCGCAAACGATACCGCAAACGTTTGCGATGATTTTACTGTAAAAAGGCGAGAATCTATGTTAACAAATGTTTACGAACGGGTGTTTTATTCCTAATTTTGTTGGAGAAAAGTAAAGATAGAGACCTTAAAGCAGGTAGTTGAAACATAACGATGCTTGAGCTAAGCTGCTTTTGATTAATGGGTTGGATGTCTAAAGAAAAAATCCGGTACATGAGATGCCTTTCCTAACGTGAAGGGTATTCGCAAAAAATGTTTAATCAAGTTATTTTTAAATCAAAGTTTTATGAAAAAACAGTTTAATTTTTACAAAATCCTGTTTCTCTTTTTGGGGTTAGGCTTATTTCTAAGTGCCTCAGCCCAGGAAATGACAGTGACAGGAACGGTAACGGATGCCGAGACTGGTGAGCCGTTGCCGGGTGTAACTGTAGTAATAAAAGGTACCCAACAGGGAGCTATTACCCAGGTTGATGGTAGCTACTCTGTTCAGGTTCCCGAAGATGCTATACTGTCATTCTCTTTTATTGGTTACAATACAAGTGAACTAGCTGTGGCAGGACAGAGCCAGATCAATGTGGCACTGGAACCCGCTGTGCTTGACTTGGATGAGGTTGTGGTAATCGGTTATGGTTCTGTGAAAAAAGAGGATGCTACCGGATCGGTTAACGTTGTAAGCACCAAGGATTTTAATAAAGGTGCCATTACTTCAGCTCAGGATCTTTTAATGGGTAAAAGTGCTGGTGTTGTTATTACTCAAAGTGGTGGTGCTCCGGGAAGCGGCTCAACGATTCGTGTTCGTGGCGGATCGTCACTGAATGCTTCTAACGATCCTTTGATTATTATTGATGGTGTGCCTCTTGATAATAACGATGTTTCAGGGAACAATAACTTCTTATCAGTTGTGAACCCCAATGATATTGAAACTTTTACTGTGTTGAAAGATGCTTCCGCAACAGCTATTTATGGTTCAAGGGCATCTAACGGGGTAATTCTTATCACTACTAAAAAAGGTAAAGAGGGTTCTCCCTTGCGCATTAATTACAATGTCAATACATCTGTTTCAACACCTATTGAATATGTAGATGTGTTCTCAGGAGATGAGATTCGTCAGATTGCTGCCGAGAATGAAGAACTTTATGGTGTTAGCAACCTTAATAAGTTGGGAAGCTATAACACCAACTGGCAGGAGGAAATCTTCCGTAATGCCTTAACGCATGATCATAACCTGAGTTTTTCAGGGGCCTACAAGAAGCTCCCTTATCGTGTTTCCTTTGGATATACCAACGAAGAAGGTATTTTGAAAAATACCGATATGGAGCGTTTTACCGGAGCCATTAATTTGAATCCCACACTGTTGAATGATAATCTGAAGCTGAATGTTAATATCAAAGGGATGACAACTGATAACAATTTTGGTGATGATGGAGCTATTGGTTCAGCGGTTAATATGGATCCTACTCAGCCTGTAAAAGATGGAAATGAATCAACAGCAGGATATTTTCAGTGGCAAACGTATGGGGCCAATCTTGGTACTCCCAACCCTGTGGAACAGGCGCTGGAAGTGGATAACAAGGCTACCGTAAAAAGATTGATAGCGAATGTGCAGGCAGATTACACAATGCCTTTCCTCCCTGAATTGCGGGCAAACCTGAATCTGGCAACCGATCGCACCGAAAGTGAAGGCCACAACAACCGACCGATTACGACTAATACTCAGTTGGACGGAACTTTTACAGGACAAGAAAATACCTACAGTGCAGAAAATTCCAATGATCTCCTTGATTTTTATCTTAATTACAACAGCAATTTTGGAGAAATCCACGGAGTCGATCTAACAGCCGGTTATTCCTGGCAGCATTTTAAGCGTGAAGATGAGAGCTTTACCAGAGGTCTTATACCTCAGGGTGAGGCGGGGTATGTGGAACCCACCAGTAGTGATAACATTACCGAGAACTTCCTGGTATCTTTCTTCGGACGTATGAATTATACGTTGATGGATAAATATCTTTTGACCGCAACTTTCAGAAACGATGGTTCTTCGCGTTTCAAAGATGATAACCAATGGGGATTCTTCCCGTCAGCCGCTCTGGCTTGGAAAATAAACGAAGAGTCATTCCTGCAAGGTTTTGATCAACTTTCAGAATTGAAACTACGTTTGAGTTGGGGGGTAACTGGTCAACAGGATATTGGTAGTGATTATCCTGCAATGGCTGCCTATATGATGGCATCTGAAGGAAACTACTACCCAATGGGTGGTACATTTCTGCCTACATTGCGTCCTGATGCTTATGACCCGGACATCAAGTGGGAGGAAACAACGACTCAAAATATTGGTTTAGACTTTGGCTTCTTCAGAAACCGGGTGTCTGGTTCGGTGGACGTATATATGCGCGAAACCGATGACCTTTTAAATGAGGTGACTATTCCAACCGGCAGTAACTTCTCCAATAGATTGCTTACCAATGTGGGTAGTCTCGAGAACAGGGGGTATGAAGTATCATTAAATTTCATTCCGCTTTCCACAAGGGATATGTCTTTAAATGTTGGGCTTAATCTCACCTATAACGAGAATGAAATTACCAAGCTTCTGATGACCGATGATCCGGACTATATTGGGATTTTGTATGGTGATGCCATGACAGGTCAAAACCAGGTAACCCGTGTTGGGGAAACAGCCTATTCATTTTTTGTGAATCGTCAGATTTATGACCAAAGTGGAAAACCCATCGAAGGATTGTACGAAGATATTTCAGGAGAAGGCGGCGTAGTAAATGGAGACAACAATGACAAGTATATTTACAATGATCCGGTGGCTGATTACCTTTTGGGCTTTTCTCTGAGATTTAACTACAAGAATTTTGATTTCTCAGCCAATAGTCGCGCCAGCTTTGGGAACTATGTTTACAATCAGGTAGCTGCAGGTTCTTCTTATGACCAGATTCAGCAGATTGGCTATTGGAAAAACTTCCCCAGAGTACTGAATGAAACCGGGTTTGTAAAACGACAGTTCACTACTGATTACTTTGTGCAAAATGCTTCGTTTTTCAAGTTGGATAACGTAACCGCAGGGTACAACTTTGAAAACATTACTGACAGATTATCTGCTTATGTGAGTGTTACTGCACAAAATATTTGGACGATTACAAATTACGACGGACTTGATCCTGAGGTGGATGGTGGTATTGATAATAACTTCTATCCCCGTCCGCAAGTGTTTATGTTGAGTATTAATCTGTCCTACTAATTTCCCAATCTCAAATTGTAATTGATATGAATAAGATACTTTTAATTATAGGGTTTCTAACATTTACAGGGATATTTACTTCCTGTGTGGATGACCTTGACGTAAAACCGAAGGATCCGGACACGATACTCTCCGGAAACCTGGGTGATGATCCGCAATACATGAAACAAGTGCTTGGAAAAATATATGCCAGTTTTATTATTGCCGGACAGGGAGAAAACGGAGGGGCTGATATTGCTGCCTCAGATGAGAACTTTTTCACCACAATGAGAGCTTTGTGGAACCTTCAGGAAATTACAACTGACGAAGCTATTTGTGCATGGGGCGATGTGGGTATTGCCGATTTGAACACCCAAACATGGAGCCCCAGTAATCCGTTCCTTACTGCACTCTATCAGCGTTTAGGATTAAGTGTTACTTATGCCAATGATTTTATCAGAATGAATCAGGGAATTGACGACCCTGAAGTTGTGAGATATGTTGCAGAAGCTCGTTTCCTGCGTGCACTTGCCTATAGCTGGATGATAGACCTTTTTGGTAATCCTCCTTTCACAACAGAAGAAGATGGTGTTGGTAAATTCTATCCGGAGCAAATCAGCCGTGCTGACTTGTTTGATTATGTTGTTTCTGAGTTGAAAGATATTGAAGATGATTTGGGTGAACCAGGTTTCTCTTATCCACAGGCCGACAAAGGGGCTGTCTGGATGCTTTTGGCTCGTTTGTATCTGAATGCTGAGGTTTATACCGGAACAGCACAGTGGGACAGCTGTAAGTTTTATGCAGATAAAGTGATTGCCAGCCCGGCTTATGAATTGGCTCAAAATTATCGCAGGAATTTTAGCGCTGACAATGGTTACGATGACGGAAACCTTGAAATGATTTTTGCTTGGGAGCAGGATGGTGTAAATACTCAAGGTTATGTTGGAACTACCTTCCTGATTGAGTCAAGTAGTGACGCCGATTACCTTCCTGCCGAAGAATATCATGGATTAACAGAGAATACCAACTGGAACGGAAACCGTGCCCGCAAAGATTTCATGGATATTTTGGTGGATACGCTGGCTACTTATGGTAACGTTCCTGTTCCAATGGATGATCGTGAATTCACGCAGGCTGATGATCAGCGTGTTTATCTGAAAATTAAAAGAACCATTGATATTCCCAGTCCATCTTCAAGTGGTGATTATGGTATAGGCGTTTACAAGTTCACTGCCCGTAATGCTGATGGTTCTCAGGCAGAGAATTACAACCCGGCTTATGCCAGTACAGACTTTCCAATCTTCCGCCTGGCCGATGCTTATCTTATGAGAGCTGAAGCTAATTTCCACCTTGGTGACAGAAGTTCTGCGATTGCTGATATTAATGTCATTCGAGAGCGTGCTTACGGTGATGCCAGTGGCAATATTACCGATGCAGACCTTTCGGAAGAATTTATTCTTGACGAACGTGCCCGCGAGTTTTATTATGAAGCACAGCGGCGCACAGACCTGGTTCGCTTTGGTCAGTTTACTGATGGCACCTACCATTGGCAATGGAAAGGTGGAACTTTCGAAGGAGCTGCCACTTCAAACCATTTGGATATTTTCCCGATTCCAGGTGATGAAGTATCTGCCAATCCTAATATTGAACAAAACCCGGGTTACTAAACTTCAAAAAGCTTAAGTGATGAAAAATAAAGTATTATTATATCTGATGTTTATTGGGTTGATTGGTGGCCTTGTAGCTTGTGAAGACGAGGGTGAAACCATTAATATGCTTGAAAACCCAATTGCACCTTCTATTCAGACGATGCCCGATCTAATGTTGAGCAGAGATAGGGGAACTGAATCTTTGCATTTTGTTGCAACTCCTGTGGATCCTGGATTTCAGGCATCAGCCAGATATTTTCTGGAAGCTGCTGCAACAGGTACCAACTTTGCTGATCCCGTTCAGATTTTTAACGGGGTTCATGCTGAGATGATTGAAGTTACTGCCAGTGAATTAAATACTGCGTTGTTGAAAAAGTTTCCTGCAGATGAGACTTCAACTCTGGATTTCAGACTGCGTGCCGTGTTGGTTGTTGATGCCGGAACCGGAGCTCCCGGAACCGGAGCGAATCCTTTTGAATACATCTCTGAAGTCCAGACGGCCGATGTTTATCTTTACGGATTGCCTCGCCTGGATCTGCTTAATTCCGGTATGGATCAAAAGATTGAATCCCCACTCGGAAATGGAGTATATTCCGGTTTTGTAAAATTGGATGTGGATCATCCTTTCACATTGCTTGATCCGGATACCGATACAGAGTATGGTCTTAGTGGAGGAAGTCTTGCCGCAGATGGCGCTGCGATCCAGCCTGGAACCTCAGGATGGTATCAAATGACAGTTGATGTGAATGAACTTACTTATGTTACCGATCCTTATATGATTGGTCTTGTAGGTTCGGCTACACCAAATGGTTGGGATACTCCGGATCAGAAGATGGATTATGATCCTAAAACCGGAACATGGAGTATAACTATTGACCTCGTTGATGGTGAAATTAAGTTCCGCAAAAACGATGGTTGGGCCTGGAACCTGGGTGGTACACCTGACAATCTCGTTCAGGGTGGTGATAATATTGCTGTAACTGCAGGAAATTACACAATTACCCTCAATATTATTGATGATACAACCGGAACATACACCATTGTTGAAAATACTGAAGAATAATTAAGAAAATGAGAAGCTCATCTGTGGGTTAATCCTTATTTTAATCCACAGTGAGTTTCAGTCTCTTAACGTTTAAATTTTAGAATATGAAAAAAAACAAAATATATGGGAGTCTCGGCTTAGCTGCATTGATGGCTATGTTTTCGACCTCTTGTACAGAAGAAATGTCGGAAGTCAGACTTGATCCCGCCATGAAAACAGCTCAGAGCATGGAGGTCACTTCAGCTTCCGCTGAGGTTGAGGGATTTGTAATTGCCGGCACTGAAGCGTTTTCTGAAAAAGGTATTTGCTATGCTACTTCAGAAGAGCCGACTGTTGACGATTCCAAAGTAATTTATGACGGAGATGAGACTGGAGCCACATTTACTGTGACTCTTTCCGGATTGGATTTTGCAACAAAATACTATGCCAGGGCTTATGGTGTTACAGCTTCCGGAACCGTTTATGGAGAGGGAGTTACCTTTACTACCAAGCCTGTTATTCCAACTGTTGTAACGGTTGACCCAACTGAAGTTACCAGTGTCTCTGCCGTAATTGGGGGTAATGTCACAGCTAATGGAGGTGGAGCCGTTATCGCCCGGGGTATTTGTTTTAGTACCAATCCCAATCCTGATATCAGTGAAACTGACAGTGTGACTACTGACGGTGACGGAATGGGTGAATTCATCAGCTCTTTGAATGGTCTTAGCAACAGTACTACCTACTATGTGCGTGCTTATGCTACCAATAGTGCCGGAACAGCCTATGGAAATGAGGTGTCTTTTACAACTCTGAGCATTAGTAAATTCTGGTTGGTTGGAGATTTTAATGGCTGGAACATAGAGGGAGAAGAAGCATATATTATTTCTACCCCAACTAGTGGTGGTCTGGCAGAAGGTTATGCTTATTTGACTTCAGGTGGTCTCAAATTATCCACTGATCACACCTGGGATGAAGCAACAACATTTGGAGATGATGGTTCAGGTGGTCTTACCAATCCCGGCGATAATATTGAGGTTTCTGAAGATGGATACTATCTTATTCAGGCAAGCCTTGCTGAGAAATCCTATACGCTCGTGAAAACAGAATGGGGTGTAATTGGCGATGCAACACCCGGAGGTTGGGATGCTAGTACCAATCTTAATTACAATATGGAAGCTGATGTCTGGACAGGTGGTGTTCACCTGACCGCCGGAACAGCGACTTTTAAGTTCCGTGCAAATAATGCCTGGGATTACAATTATGGTAGTACTGCAGGAGATAATACGCTGGATGCCGGGGGATCTAATATTCCGGTGGAGGTTGAAGCTGATTATGCTATCACATTAGACCTGAGCACTCCCAATGAATATACTTATAGTGCTCATCATTGGGGAGTTATTGGAAGTGCAACACCCGGAGGTTGGGATACTGATACCAATATGACCTGGGATGAGGTGAATGAAGTATTTACTGTTACATTGGATCTGATTGCAGGAGATTATAAATTCCGCGCTGATGATGCATGGGATTTAGATTATGGTGGGGATATAACTGCTTTAACAGCAGGTGGTGCTAATATTCCGGTGGGTGAAGCCGGTAATTATACCATTACTTTTGATCCCTGGGCTTTGGTAGCCACTATTACCAAAAACTAATTTCAATTTTTTACGGGAGATCGCCGGTTTTGCTGGTGGTCTCCTTTTCATATTTATAATGATTATGAAGCGACTCTTTTTTTTCATGTTCATAGGATTTGTTTCTACCTGGATCCCGGCTCAGGTAGTAACAACTCAACCTGCGATCCCTGTCGAAGGAAGCGAGATTGTAGTCACTTTTGATGCTACTCAGGGAACTGGTGGACTGGAGGGATATACCGGGGATGTTTATGCACATACCGGAGTTATTACCAGTGAAAGTACCGGAGATTCAGACTGGAAATATGTAGTGGCCGACTGGGGCGTGAACATCGAAAAAGCCAAAATGACCAGGGTTGCTGACAATACTTATGAATTGACACTTTCTCCGAATCTCCGTGATTATTACAACGTACCCGAAGGGGAGGAGATTCTGAAAATGGCTTTTGTATTCCGTAGTGCTTCTCAGATCGACGGATCCTGGATAGAGGGAAAAGCCGAAGGAGGGAAAGACATACTGTTAGAGGTGTACACTGCCGGATTAACAGCACTGTTGTCCTCGCCAGCCGATGGAAGCCTTTTTGAGCCCGGCACTTTGATTACAGTTGAGGGACAGGGACAGGATTCTGAAGAGTTGAATCTTTTCCTGGATGGAACATCAGTAGCGACCTCTTCAACAGCTGAACTTACCTATTCTTTTGCTGCGCCGAATGAGGGTAGCCATCAGTTGGTACTTGTAGCTTCCTCTGGAACCGAAGCCGACGCTGATACTGTAGATTTTTACATTCAGGAGTCTGTAACCGTTGAGCCACGACCCAATGGTCTGAAAAACGGAGCTAATATTGTGGATGAAAACACAGTTACCTTATTGCTTCAGGCCCCCGAAAAATCTTTTGTTTATGTCTTGGGTGATTTTAACAACTGGGAACCCCGGCCTGATGCCCAAATGAAAAAAGACGGAGCGTTTTTCTGGTTGACAATATCCGGACTTATGGCCGGAGAGGAATACGCTTACCAGTATTATATTGACGGGGAAGTGAAGATCGCGGATCCCTATGCCAATAAAGTGCTGGATCCATGGAATGACAGATATATTCCGGAGGATATTTATCCCAATCTGAAGCCTTATCCTACAGCAAGTGGAGCTGATGGAATTGTTTCAGTATTCACCACCTCTCCTGAGGAGTATCAGTGGCAAACGACTGAATTTTCTGCGCCTGCAACGGAGAATCTGGTGATTTATGAGTTATTGATTCGTGATTTTACTTCAGCCCAGGATATTAAGACGGTTACCGATACGCTTGATTACCTGCAGAGGTTGGGGGTTAATGCTATTGAGCTCATGCCATTTAACGAATTTGAAGGGAATGATAGCTGGGGGTACAATCCATCTTTTTATTTTGCTACCGATAAGGCTTATGGTACCATTAACGACTACAAACGTTTTGTTGATGAGTGTCATGCACGTGGGATTGCCGTGATTATGGATATGGTTTTGAACCACAGTTTCGGTCAGTCTCCTTTGGTGCAAATGTATTGGGAAGATGGAAAACCTGCTGCAAACAATCCCTGGTACAACCGGGATCACAACATGGCTAATACAGATGCTCAGTGGGGCTATGATTTCAACCATGAAAGTGAGTACACCAAAGCTTTGATCGATAGTATCAATGCATTTTGGATGTCTGAATTTAAAATTGACGGGTTCCGTTTCGATTTTACCAAAGGTTTTACAAATACCTACTATGGACCATCTTCCTGGGCAAGCGATTATGACCAAGCCCGGATTGACATATTAAAACGGATGACCAATGAGATTTGGAAACGTAATTCGGATGCCATTGTAATATTCGAGCACTTGTCGGATAACTCAGAAGAGACTGTTTTGGCAGATCATGGTGTTTTACTATGGGGCAATATGAACCATCCTTTTAGTCAGGCGGTAATGGGCTATAATGAAAACGGTGAGTCCGATTTCTCCTGGGCTTCCTATAAGCAACGTGGATGGTCTACACCCAGTGTAGTGGCCTACATGGAAAGTCATGATGAAGAGCGAGTAATGTATCGGGCCAAAAATTTTGGAAATTCATCAGGAGATTACAATGTGGCTGAACTGGAGAACGCCGTTTTGCGATCAGGAATGGCCGCTGCGTTTTTAATGACCATTCCCGGTCCTAAAATGATTTGGCAATTTGGAGAACTGGGGTATGATATTAGTATTGATGATGGCGGTCGTTTGGGGCAGAAGCCACCGAAATGGGAATATCTGGAAAATTATGCACGTGAGTCATTGTGGAATTTCTATGGTGGCATGATCTTTCTGAAGAAAAATGAAGAAGTTTTTAATACCACCGATTTTGAAATGGATTTAAATGGAGCTGTGAAAAGTATTGGCTTAAACGGAACGGATGTGGATATTCGGCTTGTGGGTAATTTTGGCGTAGAATCTTCCCGAAAGGCTCCTTCTTTTAGTCGTGTCGGATGGTGGTACAATCACTTTCAGGGAGATAGTATTAATGTTACAGACGTTAATATGGAAGTTGCATTGCAAGCAGGGGAATTTAGGTTGTACACTTCCAGAAAACTTCAAGGTTTTAGGAATGTTACTTCGTCGGGCCCTGAAGTTTTTAATAACCCCAAGGAGGTTAGGGTTTTTCCCAATCCGGTAGATGATCAACTTTTTGTGCATGCCGGGAACGGGAAACAACTTGAAAGTGTGGTGATCTATGATCTTACAGGGCGGGTTGTACATCAGGAAAAACTCTCGGGAGAAAATTCTGTCGGAGTTTCAGATCTGTCTCACGGGATGTATATACTTGAAGTACTCGATGCTGGAGCTGTAAGTTCCTGGCATAAGATCTTTAAAAAGTAGAAATCGCAGATCAGTTTTCATAACAAGCAAAAAGGCCGGAGCATTTTCCGGCCTTTTTTGATTCCTGAAAATAACTATCCTTTTACTTTGTTTTTAAAGGAGAGCCATCTTACCAACGGGTCTTGTGCAGAAGTCAGCATTTTGAGGCTCTCTTTTCTTTCGGCAACTCTTTTTTCTGATGAATGGTAAAATGTTTTGAGTACTATATAGCGAATGGTATTCATTAAGATTTTGAGATCCATTCCCATGCTTGGGTTGTTGAGATAAACGATATCGTAGTAAAGTCGGTCAGTCATTTCTTCAATGCTACTGGCATATCCATATTTGATCATACCTAATGAAGTTAATCCGGGCTTCTGTTGATAAATGATTTTGTAGTACGGAATTTTCTGTGCCAGAAAACGGGCAAAGAAAGGTCGTTCAGGTCTTGGGCCAACCAGGGCCATATTCCCTTTCAATATGTTCCAAAACTGTGGCAATTCATCAATGTGCCAATACCTGAGGATGCGACCGATGCTGGTGATTCTCGGGTCGTTGGAGGATGATAGTTGCGGCCCTTCCTTCTCGGCATACTGGTTCATTGTTCTAAACTTATACAGGTCGAATGGTTTTGCATTTTTCCCCAGTCTTTTTTGTTTGTAAAAAACCGGCCCTTCAGAGGTAATCTTGATGGAGAGTGCTATGAACGGGAAAAGCAATGTTGTAAAAGTTAGGCCCAATATTGCCGCTACTTGGGTTAATAATGTTTTTGATACCTGTTGAAAGATGCTTGTCCTGTTCGGGAAGAGGGGAATGTGAGGTAAATCCCGAAGGCCCTTGACTTGCAGCAGACCGGCAAACAGATCCAGGTTTCCGGGCAATAACTTGATAGTAGCACCTGATAATTTTAAAGTCAGGAGAAATTCCTGGGAAACCTCATTCTTGGAAGGATATCCTATGACAATTAACTCGTCAGCAGGATTTTCATGAAAAGAGTTGGGAAATTCTGAGATGTTTCCGGCATACTTGTAGGTGACCGTTAACTTTTCATTGCAATAATATTCGAAGTTAACAACCTTTTTATTTTTAATGTAATCTCCGATTTTGGTCAACAGGTTCGTTTCCGGAACTTGAAAGAAGAGAAGTACCAGCTGACGGGAATGTCTAAGTTTTTGTTTGTCTTTAGAAAGCTTCATTTATGGATATAGTTTGGTCTTTTCTGCTTCCGGACGGTGAGGGTTGTCAGGTATATAGGAAATATAGCGGGGCCGGGGAGTGGAAACAGGGCATCAGTGGTTCAGTTTTTATCCGGGTATTTATGTTAATACTTAGTTGAGTCTTTTCAATGCTCTAAAAAATAAATATTTAACCTCAAATGACTGTTTTTAGTAAGGTTCAGAATGTCAATATCATACCATTTCTCGAACTTCTAAATTCTAAAAATCTAACGATCTATTGTGTATGCTCTAATAGCAATTTATGTTTAATACTACGAAAAAGAAATTATTTTGGTATACTATTACTGGCGAAAAAGGTTTTCTTTTGACGAAAGGTTCAATGGAGTTGATGTTTATTTGTTTTCTTACAGCCTTCCCTTTATTTTTGTTTTATGGTAAATGTGAATGATTCTTTTCGCCATAAAGGGCTGAGAAACCGTTTGGTCAAGGAGATAGAAAAAAAAGGAATTACTGAGAAAAAGGTACTCGAGGCTATCGGGCGCGTCCCCAGACATCTTTTTATGGATAGTTCTTTTGTTCATCTGGCCTATCAGGATCAGGCTTTTCCCATAGGGCAGGGACAGACGATATCCCAACCTTATACAGTAGCTTTTCAAAGTAGCTTGCTGGATGTACAGCCAGGATGCAAAGTACTGGAAATAGGAACGGGCTCTGGTTATCAGGCGGCTGTTCTTTCCGAGATGCAGGCTGAGGTATTCTCTATTGAGCGCCAACAGCGGTTATACAAAGCTACTGGTCAACTACTGACAGATATTGGGTATCCTGATATTCGGCTGTTCCTGGGAGATGGGAATGAGGGATTACCGGCGTTTGCGCCTTTCGATCGGATTTTGGTCACTGCCGGTGCCAGTGAAGTTCCTTCTAATTTGTTGATTCAGTTGCGGCCCGGAGGGATAATGGTCATACCTATAGGTGTTCAGTCGCAAACAATGATTCGAATAAAACGTTTATCAAAAGATGAATTTGAGCAGGAATCTTTTGGGAGTTTTGCTTTCGTACCATTACTCAAAGGGATTGCAAAGTAGTTATTTGTAAAAAGAGAATATTAAGAGATTATGATACATGTTGAGAATTTGGTGTTTAACCCTTTTCAGGAAAACACTTACCTGGTTTATACCGACAACGGAGATTGTGCCATTGTAGATCCGGGGATGCTTTTCCCGCACGAGGAAGAAAGATTAGCAGCAAGGATTGAAGAGCTAAACCTTAAACCGCAATTGTTGCTTCAGACTCATTTGCATGTGGATCATGTGTTGGGAACCAGTTTTGTAGTGAAAAAATGGGGACTGGAAGCACTGGGGCATGAGGCCGATGCATTCCTGGTGGAGCGCACCAAGGATATGGCGGCATCGTTTGGTATGGATTTGAGTGAAAACCCTCCTTATCCCGCAAAATATGTTGAGCACGGTGACACGGTGAAGCTGGGCAATGCCATCTTTGAGGTCATTCATTTGCCGGGACACTCTCCGGGAGGAATTGCCTTTTATTGTGCTGAAGAAAAAATCCTTCTTGCAGGAGATGTATTGTTTAAGGGGAGTATTGGCCGTTCCGATCTTCCCGGAGGTAATCAGCATGAACTGATAGACGGAATCAGAGAGCGATTGCTGACATTACCGGATGAGGTGACTGTTTACTCCGGCCACGGCCCGGTTACTACTATTGGAGAAGAGAGGAGAACCAATCCCTTTTTGCAGTAGTATTCTCTGTTTTAAAATGCCGATGGTGGCTGAGGGAAGTGCAGAGCTTCCACATACTTTACTGCCCTCTATCCCGGGGCCTGTTCCGATCTGGGATAGAGGGCGCTGTAATTGTATATTTTAGAAATGTGCTAAAATCCCTGAGGCTTTAGGTCTTTATTTATTGAATTGAAATCCAGTGACTGGTGCTTTTTTCGGTGTCCATAAGCTGCAAAATGTAATCTCCGGTCTTTATGGGAGGACAAGAAATGCAAAGGTTTTTACCGTAGGAGGTCTGTTTGCTCATGTTATATACGATGCGTCCCTGCTTATCAAAAAAAAGTATCTGAACATCTCCTTTAAATGATTCTGTAACCTGAATCGATTGTCCGGGTTTAGCGGGGTTGGGGAATAAGGTTGCTTTACCCGGATTATACGGTGTCATCAGCTGTTTTTTGTTAGGTGTTTGGAGGGTTGCTGTTTTTAAATCAGGATATGCCTCAAAGTCTTCCTGAAGAACAAAGATCGCATAGCCACGAGCAGGAGCTTCCACCCAGACTCTTCCGTCTCCGTAAACCGTTGTGGTTTGCGTTTCATCTAGTGCGTTTACCAGTGTTTTGTTGCTCCAGCTATTCCAGCCCTGGGGCGTAGCATCTACCCAAATCCCTTTGGTAGAACTGTTGTTGTTGAGGACGATAATGGCTCCGCCTTTGGTTCCGTTGCCTTCTCTTCGGGCCACATACACATCATGAGTGTCGGCGGTGGGGTAGGGGTTGCCCAATTCGCTCAGAACAGATAAGTTGCCATCGAGGTAGGTGTTTCTGATGAAAATGAGTCTTTTGATGTCAGCATTCAGGGATGATGGGATTTCAATCTGAACGGAAGAGTCATCATTGTCAGTCAGGGTAACACCATAAAGATGGGGGTAAAATATACACGGCCTTCCTTCGTGTGTCAGCATGTATGCATATCCCAGGTGCCAGTCTTTCGTCACCCATTTATCGTGTTCTTTTCCGGTGTCGTGATTGTCGAGGAAGGTAACCACTGCGGTGCCGGGGAGACTATACCCATCTGCATTCCTGATCATGCCGGCATGGTTGAGCCAGTTCATATCAAATGT
>DHQK01000235.1:0-4228 GCA_002411085.1 Marinilabilia sp. UBA5340
TGTTGAGAGGATGTGTTGTCAGCCATTTCTCCTTTAGTAAAGAAATGGGCATGAACTACGCGTGTTCCATTTTCAAGAATATGGGTGTGCAGAAATAAACCATAAGAGATTATAATAAAAAGCTGAGCCAGAATTAATGACACGCTTATGGGGCTCTTACGATATCCGGACCTCCAGTATGTGAATTTAATATTCATCGGGTGCAAAAATAGCATTCCCGGTTATATTGTCCTATCCCTAAATGTTGGCATTTTTTAGCCACCAGATCTTTTCGTTTTGACAAAACCGTTGTTTTTCAGGAAGTCCACAATGCGATCTGTAAAGTCTCCCTGGATAATTATTTCGCCGTTTTTCACAGATCCTCCGGTTCCACAAGCACTTTTTATTTTTTTGCCAAGATCCTGAAGTTCATCATCAGATCCTTCAAAACCGGTAACCAACGTAACAACCTTCCCTTTGCGCTGCTTACGATCAAGCATAACCCTTAAATTTTGTTTTCCGGGTTCTGTTGATTCAAATTCTTCATCCTCAATGTAATCATTTGGATCAAAATCGGGGTTGGTACTGAAAACCATTCCTCCCATACTGTTTTTCTTCTTTTTTGCGCACATAGGTTTTTTCTTCTTTTTGCGTCACAAAAATAGGGGATAAGATGGGGAAAAGAAAAATAAATTAAATACAAAGAGGTTATAGTGACAAAAAAAAGAGGATACTTATTTTTATACATTGTAAATTAGGAGAGTGGAGTGTTCCTGACTTTGGCTTGAGAAAGTATATTGTTACTTTTGCTCCCAATTTTTTGCATAATTATTATGTGAAAACTTGAGTCAAAACCTAATTTATAACTTACCAATTACAAAATGAATAAAGTTGTAAGTAAAGATTTTTTTTCAGAAAATGTCGTTCGTCTGGAGATTGAAGCACCCCGTATTGCAAAAGCAAGGCGTGCAGGACATTTCGTGATTGTACGTGTGGATGAGAAAGGCGAACGTATTCCGCTCACCATTTCGGGTTCTGATGTTGCTAAAGGAACCATCACACTCGTGATTCAACGGGTGGGCGTGACTTCGCGCAAGCTTGCAGAGTTGGAGCCCGGCGATATGATTGCTGATTTGGTAGGACCTCTGGGACAAGCTACTGATGTTAAAAAGGTGGGAACCATTCTTGCATGTGGAGGAGGCGTTGGTGTTGCTCCTTTGTTGCCGATAGTGGAAGCAAGTAAGAAAGCCGGTAACAGGGTAGTCTCGATCATTGCTGCCAGAAGTAAAGATCTTATTATTCTGGAAGATCAGATTCGTGAATATTCGGACGAGGTTATTGTGATGACTGATGACGGTTCTTATGGAGAGAAAGGATTGATTACTGAAGGAATGGAGAAAATTATTAACCGTGAGAAGGTTGATGAAGCCGTGATTATCGGACCTGCCATCATGATGAAATTTGCTTCGGAAGTTACCCGCAAACACAAAATCCCCTCTATTGCCAGTCTGAATACCATCATGGTCGATGGAACCGGAATGTGTGGTGCGTGCCGGGTTACAGTAGATGGCAAAACCAAGTTTGTTTGTGTGGACGGGCCCGAATTTGATGCTCACAAGGTAGACTTTGATGAAATGTTGATGCGACTTGGCGGTTACAAAGATTTCGAAAAGGATGCCAATGAACGTTACCTCAATCAGCAAAAGTAAAACTGTAAATCATGGATAAGCAAGATATATTGAAACAGGAGCGCAGTGCTGCCTGGAGAAAAGAACTTCGTGATAAAATAAAAAACAAAGACCGTACAGGTTTTACGAGGGTTGAAATGCCAGAGGCTGATCCCGTTGAGCGCAGCCGGAGCTATGTGGAAGTGAACAGAGGATTGTCGGCTGAAGAAGCAGTGCTGGAAGCGCAGCGATGTCTGGATTGTGCCAACCCAACCTGTATTCAGGGCTGCCCGGTAGAGATTAATATTCCTAAGTTCATTAAGAATATCGAAAGAGGCGAATTTCTTGAATCCGCCAAAGTATTGAAAGAGACCAGTGCGTTGCCTGCAGTTTGTGGTCGTGTTTGTCCGCAGGAAAAGCAGTGTGAAGCCAGTTGCTTTTATACACAAAAACTAAAGAAACCTGCTGTTGCTATTGGCTATCTGGAACGCTTTGCTGCCGATTTTGAGCGTGAGTCGGGTAATATCTCTGTGCCTGAAGTGGCCAAATCCAAAAATAAGAAGATAGCCTGTATTGGGTCAGGACCTGCCGGACTTTCATTTGCAGGGGATATGGCCAAGATGGGATATGACGTAACCGTTTTTGAGGCACTTCATCAAATTGGAGGTGTTTTGAAATATGGTATTCCCGAATTTCGGCTGCCCAATGAGGTCGTGGATGTGGAGATCGGCAACCTGAAGAAGATGGGGGTGAAATTTGAAACCAACTTTATCGTAGGTAAAACAGCCTCGTTTGATGACCTTAAAGAAGAAGGTTTTGAAGCCTTCTTTGTGGGAAGTGGTGCAGGATTGCCGCGTTTCATGGGAATTCCCGGAGAAAACCTTGTGGGTATACTTAGCTCCAATGAGTATCTGACACGGGTGAACCTCATGGAAGCCAATAAAGAAGAGACGGATACACCTATTCTTAAAGGAAAGCGTGTTGCTGTAATTGGTGGAGGAAATACCGCAATGGATTCAGTGCGTACTGCTTTGCGTCTTGGTGCTGAGAAGGCAATGATCATATACCGCCGTTCCGAAGAGGAGATGCCTGCCCGGGTGGAAGAAATAAAGCATGCCAAAGAGGAGGGTGTTGAATTTTTAAACCTCCAGAATCCAATTGAATATATTGGTGATGCCAAGGGATATGTCCGGCAGGCGAGGATTCAGCGAATGGAGCTTGGAGAGCCGGACGCAAGTGGTCGTCGCCGGCCTGTACCTGTGGAAGGATCAGAGTATTTGCTCGATGTGGATACAGTGGTCGTGAGTGTTGGTGTATCTCCCAATCCGCTTATTCCTCAGTCAGTCCCGGACTTGAAAACAACAGATTGGAGTACGTTGGTTGTTGAAGAAGATTCACTGCAGACTTCCGTGCCTTTTATGTTTGCCGGAGGTGATATTGTAAGGGGGGGAGCAACCGTTATTCTTGCTATGGGCGACGGACGTAAAGCTGCCAAAGCTATGGATGAGAAATTATCAGGTGTCGCTAAGGCAGAGACTGTTTCAGAAAACAAATAATTGTTGACATACTCCTACCTAAATATTGATAAAATGGCTGATTTAAAAACTAAATATCTCGGATTAGAGCTTAAAAATCCATTGCTGATTGGAAGTAGTGGTTTGACAGCTTCTATTGATTCTATCGTAAAGATGGTTGACTACGGTGCCGGTGGCGTTGTACTCAAATCTTTATTTGAAGAAGAAATCATTTTGGAGCACGAAAAAAATATGAAAGAGAAGCTGGGGAGCCAGGAAAGCAACCTGGAGTTCCTGGATTATTTCGATTATCAACTAAAGGAAAATACTTTTAAAAAGCAACGGGAGCTGATTGATGAAATTAAGGCAAAGACCGATGTTCCGGTTATTGCCAGCATCAACTGCTACTCGGTAGGAGAGTGGTTCTCGTACGCTAAGTTGCTGGAAGATGCCGGTGCCGATGCACTGGAACTAAACCTTTATCGTATCCCGTCCAAAATCAATGTTACTGCCGAAGAGATTTTGAAGGGGTATTCCGAAATTGTGAAACGGGTGAAAGAGCATGTTCAGATTCCTGTATCTGTAAAATTGAGTCCATATTTCACTGATTTGGGTCATGTTGTTTCTCAATTCGACCTGTTGGGCGTGGATGGTGTTGTTATGTTTAATCGGTTTTACAGTCCTGATATCGACCTTGAAAATGACCGAATTGCTTCAGGCCCGATTTATTCATCACTTAATGACTATACCGATTCATTGCGCTGGATAGCAATGTTGAAAGAGCAGGTGACTTGTGATTTGAGTGCTTCGGGGGGCGTGCATACTCCAGATACACTCTTCAAAATGCTGTTGGCCGGGGCAAATTCGGTTCAGGTAGTATCTGCAATTTATAAAAACGGACCCGGATATATACGCGATTTGATTGCAGGTGTTGAAAAGTGGATGGAGAAAAAACAACTCACCAATATTGAGGAAGTACATCGTTTCGGACGTCAACTGGTTCCCAATCATGGTGAAGTATTTGAACGTGCTCAGTTTATGAAGTACTTCGGACAACATGAACAGTAA
>DHQK01000235.1:4383-8462 GCA_002411085.1 Marinilabilia sp. UBA5340
CTGATAATTGCTCATTGATGATTGGTAATTGATAAAAAAGTACTACTTTTGCGCCGCATTAGCGAATAATAATGTTTAATTTAATTTTAAGAGTTTATGCAAAACCATTATGAAACCGTTTTCATTTTAACTCCCGTTTTGTCTGATGGTCAGATGAAGGAGACGGTGGAAAAGTTCAAGAACATGATTCTTGAGCATGGGGGAGAAATCGTACACCAGGAGAACTGGGGCCTTAGAAAACTGGCTTACCCCATCCAGAAGAAATCAACCGGTTTTTACCAGTTGTTTGAGTTCAAAGCCGATCCAACTTTTATCGACAAGCTGGAAGTGCAGTATCGTCGTGATGAGCGTGTCATCCGGTTCCTGACCTTTAAATTGGACAAGTACGCCATTCAGTACAGCGAGAAAAGAAGAAGTGCAACCAAAAAAGAAGGAAAGGAGAACTAAACTATGGCACAGAATCAAAGCGAAATCAGATATCTGACTCCTCCGTCAGTTGAAATCAAAAAGAAAAAGTACTGTCGTTTCAAAAAGAACGGGATCAAGTATGTTGATTACAAAGATCCTGAGTTTTTGAAGAAGTTTCTGAATGAGCAGGGAAAAATTTTGCCCCGTCGTCTCACCGGTACTTCATTGAAATTTCAGAGAAAAGTATCTCAGGCAGTTAAGAGAGCCCGTCATTTGGCCCTGTTGCCTTACGTAACCGATTTGATGAAATAAACAAGGAGGAAAACAAGATGGAAGTAATTTTGAAAGAAGATGTGGCCAATCTGGGTCACAAAAATGATATAGTAACTGTGCGTCCGGGATATGGTCGCAACTATCTTATTCCACGCGGAATCGCTATCCTTGCTACCGAATCGGCTAAGAAAGTTTTTGCCGAAAACAAAAAGCAGCAGGCGCATAAAGAAGAGAAAATCCGCAATGAAGCTCAGGAACTGGCTAAGCAGCTTGAAGGTAAAAAAGTTACCATCGGTGCTAAAACCAGCTCTACAGGTAAGATTTTCGGTTCTGTAAACAATATTCAGATTGCCGAAGCCCTGGAAAAAGATGGTTTCAACATCGAACGCAAGAACATCTCAATTGCCGCAGATGCAGTGAAAGAAGTGGGCAGCTATAAAGCTGTGGTAAAACTTCACAGAGATGTTAAAGTGGAAATTGATTTTGAAGTAGTTTCAGAATAATTTACCCACTTACTTAGTATTAATTTACGATACGTTTTCAAACAAACAGCATAAAAAGTCTGACCTTTAACCGGGGTCAGACTTTTTTGTTTTTAGTTTATTTGTACAGGATAGTTTGCTTCCCGTTTCTTTGCTGTTTCAAGCCATTGCGGAACAACCGTATTCAGAAAAGTTTCTTTTTCCTGATTTATGGTGGCCATATCCATTCCAAGATATGCCTGGGCCTTGGCTTTTGTGCTGATATCGGGATATTCTATGGCTTCGTTGTGTCCCAGGCCCGCCAGTACCCGGGCAAGCTTGATGCGGGCTTCCTGTGCAATACTGATTCCGTCGCCAATGATACGGCCCAGTTCAACAGGGTTGTGGAAAGAGTTTCCGTGGCCTGCAGCTGAGAAATCCCAACGCCATTGGGCATGACGAATGTCCATAAGGATATCCTCCATTTGTGCTTCTGTGGCCCCAAAATCCCAGGCATGCTTGGCCTCCACATGTGCCCGAACCAACAGTTCTTCCAGTTTTTCACGGTTATGAGCAATCTGATCCTGACGCTTGTAAACAGTAGCCACCAGTTCTTCGGTTTCGTCGCGGTGACAAACCTGACATGAGTTGGCCACATTGTTCAACGGACTTTGGATGTGGTGATCGGTAAATTTCTGTCCTCCTTCGTTCATATAGGGCATATGGCAATCGGCACAGGAAACACCTCTGGAAGCATGAATACCTGTAGCGTAAACCTCGTAATCGGGATGCTGTGCTTTCAGCATTGGCGCACGACTCAGGCCGTGTGTCCAGTCAGAAAATTCCATGTCGTCGTAATATTTCTCCATGTCTTCGATGGCAAAACCATTGTCCCAGGGAAATGTAAGATAAGGTACTCCTTCTACTTTCTCCTTATTAAAATAGTATTCCACATGACATTGTGCACAAACAAGAGATCGCATCTCCTGATGCGAAGCCATGGTAATGTCTTTCCCCTGGCGTTCGAAAGCTTCAATGAGTGCAGGCCTTGAAATACGAAGGTTCATTGTTTCAGCATCGTGACAATCTGCACAACCAATGGGATTAACAATTTCGTGGCCTTTTTCCTCCCAGGTGCCGCGGTAAAACTCGGCAGGACCAATTTCACTCATCAGACGGGGAACATCAGGACTTTTACAGGTCCAGCAGGTATTTGGCATAGGACTTTCTTTGCCGTCGATGGGCGCTCCTGTGCGCAGAATCTCCCTGATGTCTTCGATGGCATGATAGTGACCCCGTCCCTGGTTGTACTCCTTTGCAAATCCATAATCAGCCCAAAGTATCACCAATTCAGGATATTTGGCCAGCATATCTATTCTTTTGGCTCCGTTATATTTGCTTTCAAAAGTAGTATCGCTGGTTTGCATATAGGTCTGATACTGACGGGGGAAATTTTCTCCCCAAATTTCATTCCGTGGTTCATACTGACCATGCTCTACCTGAGGTGTGTAGGTGAATTGTGCCTCGGCACGGCGCTCCACAATAGAAGAGGCAAAGAGGCCAAGAATGAAAACTACAACAATGGTGGCAAAAAAGATGAGCCATCCCAGCCATGGTTTTTCTTTTATCTGGTCGCTAATTGGTTTCATATTGATAAGATTTTAAGAATTTTGGTCTGATGATGATTATTTGATGAGTTCTTTGTCTTAATTCTTCTCTGAACGAAGCCATTCAGGAACAGGACTGTCCGGGAGGGGAACTCCTCTTGCATCCGGGACACTGGAAAGACTATTGACCCGTCCGTGTGGTGTTTCTCTGTGGCAATCCGTACAATACCGGTCTTCGATGTTGCGGTGAATGTCAGGTTGCATGGTGGTAAGTTTGGTGTCTGAGATCAGTTCTTCGTGACATCTGCGGCAGTTCTGATCTACCACATCCTTACCGGCCTGTTGAATAAAAATAACCTGGGGCTCAAGTCTGAATGTAAACATCGTGGAGTGTCGTAAGCCGTCTTTGGCTTTAAAAAAGTAATGATTCGCAATGTTGTTGTGCGGTACATGACAATCGTTGCAGTTGGTCCACTCCCTGTGAGAACTGTGACTCCAGGTGGCATATTGAGGAGCCATAATGTGGCAATTTACACATGTGGAGGGTTCATCTGACAGGTAGGAGGGAGCTTTGGAAACATGAATCACAAAAGCGCCCAATCCTGCAAATATCCCAAGCATAATGATGACAGGGAATTTCCATCGGTCAGGAGGAATAAACCATCGAATGAATTTGAATTGCTTCATAGTCCGGTTGTTAATATTTGTTTTTAAGAAACTGTTTAAGTTTTATCCTTTGGGATGTTTTCGAGTCTTGAACTTTTATACTTCGTCAAAATTTCCTTAAATAGCGCTGCTATTCTCGTCATTTTGGACTTGTCTTAAGTGCCCAATCCTTCAAAAACACCTTCCAAAAACAAAATTTAAACAGTTTCTAAGATTCAGGCAATGAATTACCTCTTTTTTTCTGTATTAAAATTACAAAAAACATATGCTGATTTTAAATGTTTTTTACATTTTTTGGTAATTTGTAATTAGTCTTAATTATTGGGCATAATTGTGTTCTGGCAATCATCATTTCAGTGCAGGTACTAAAGGGGGTGCCAATCGGGTTTTGGATATTGTCTGGTTATAGTTTAGCATGCGATTTGGAAATCGCATGTCCTTATACAAAAAAACGGGCGATTGATGAACCGCCCGTTTAGTGTCAGAAACTAACCCTTTCCCTTATGTTTTAAGCCATCATCTCAGCCATATCTTGTTCCACGGTGGAGATGCTTCCGATTCCAAACTGCTCTACCAGAACTTTTGCTACATTGGGTGAAAGGAATGCAGGCAGTGTTGGTCCCAGATGGATGTTCTTTACGCCCAAAGAGAGCAGTGCCAGCAA
>DHQK01000192.1:0-4675 GCA_002411085.1 Marinilabilia sp. UBA5340
CATGCCATCAGACTTTCACCAAACATAAACTGATCGTCAATGTTGTAAACATTCTGATCATCTGTGTAATCCATTACCAGTCCACGCATGATGGTATAATCATCGTGGTAAACAGCACCGGTAAGACTGTAAATGTAAGGCATCAGACGATAGCGGAGCTTGTTGTAGTAAAGCATTGATTCATAAGCCTTGTGTCCTTTGGGGGCTATATTCCACAATTCTCTGTAAGGATACTGACCATGCACACGGAATAGTGGTGAAAAAGCACCAAACTGATACCAGCGGGTATTCAGCTCACGCCACTCTTTCATATCTTCGCTGCCTTCCTGGGCTCTTTCATATCTCTTCTCCACGCAGAACCCACCGATATCCATCGTCCAGTAAGGCATTCCGGAAAGGGAAAAATTGATAGCTGCAGGAATTTGCGCTTTCAGATCTTCCCAAACAGTTCCGATGTCACCACTCCATGTAACCGTTCCGAAACGTTGCATACCAGCAAATCCGGAGCGGGTAAGAATAAATACACGCTCATCGTTCTCCAAAGATCGCTGTCCCTCATAAATTCCTTTGGCGTTCATCAGCGCAAACGCATTGAAATACTTGGTGGAGGGTCCCAAATGCGTTGGGTTCATCAATTCTTTTCGGTATTCCATGCTGGCATTGGAGAGGATATCCGGCTCCGTGGCATCCAGCCACCAGGCATCAAAGCCTTTGGTATAAAGTTCCTCTTTAATTTGCTCCCAGAAAAGCTGACGGGCACCCGGAGCATAAGCATCATAAAAAGAACCAACATATCCGGGATAAATCCAGTCTTTAATGCTGTCTTCAACAGCCTGACGATACATCCAGCCATTCTTGTCGAACTCTTTGAAATGTTCTGTATTGTGGTAAAATTTAGGCCATACAGAAATCATGATGCGCGCATTGTTTTCATGCACTTCATCCACCATTCCTTTGGCATCGGGGAAACGTTCCTTATCAAACTCATGACTTCCCCATTGATCCACAGGCCAGTATGACCAGTCCTGAACAATATTGTCGAGTGGAATTTCGCGCTCACGGAATTCATGCAACACATCAAGCAATTCATCCTGTGTTTTATAACGTTCACGGCTCTGCCAGAATCCCATGGCCCATTTGGGCATCACCTGGGCTTTTCCTGTGAGTTCACGATAGCGCGAAATCACATCGTCCATTGACTTTCCGGCCATAAAGTAATAGTCAATCTGATCACCCATTTCACTCCAGAAAGAAATACGCTCCTGGTCTGCAGGATCCACCGGGGTTAAAGCTTTCAGTCCGATATAGGACTCTCCCCCATCAGGAATCCAGTCGAGCTTTACATGGTATTTTTTCCCGGCTTCCATATTCACTTCGAACTTGGCAACCGATGGGTTCCAGGCAGTACGCCAACGATCAGCCATCAGTTCTCCGTCAATCCAGATTTTGGTATATCCGGCATAATACATCAGGAACCGGTGAATTCCAGTCTCATGGGGCTCAATCTCACCTTCCCAGGTAATCCGGGCATTGGTAAAATCAAAACCTTCAGGGAAATTCTCAATGGTTGTCAGATTTTCATAATCAATGGTATTCTCCTGACGAACTGTGAATACATTTCCTGTTTCCTTATTGTCGATGTATGTAGCAGTAAGGCTTCCCTCTTCACCTTCGTTGTTGAATAACTTAAATTGATTTAATTGCCCGTAAGGACGAGGATCTCCCCAACGTGTCAGGGAGTAATTATCCCACAGAATTCCGTAATTGCGGGTAGATACAATCACAGGCACTGAAACTTTGGTGTTGTATTGAAACAATTCTTCATTTTTTCCTTTGTAATTGTAATCGTGAGCCTGATGCTGCCCCAGTCCATAGAGACCTTCATCGTCGTATGATTCCCATACCTGACGCACTTCGTACCCTTTTACACCATCCACTTCCATGGGCTTGATGGTTTTTCCTCCATTCTCTTTTTCCTGAAGTATCAGATTTCCATCCGAATCAAAAAACTGAACTTCTCCGGTTACCTGAGATACTTTGGCAGTAATCTTCGCAGTGGAGAGCACCAGAGAGTTTCCTTCCTCTGTAACATCAAAATTAACTGCTTCGGTCATCGGCAAAGCAATCAGACTTTCTTCTCCACTAAACTGATCGGCAGCAGTGGCAGATACATGAATAATTTCTTCACTGTATGGAATCAAACGAACCATCTTTACCGATTCGCCGGCCGGTTTCTCAGGCCAGACTGTCAACCCTTCTTCGTCGACCCGCCAGCCATTCTGTGAACAACCGAAAGAAAACAAGGCAATTAAAACAGCTAATAATAATTTCTTCATAACAATTTCCAAATAGACCTTTAACAAAAGGTGATTTCAATACAAATAATACTATAATGCTTCGCTAACAAAGATTGCAAATAAGTGTGATATTCACACAATGAATCTTAACAAAATATGATACAATTCTTTTATTATTTCCAATTCAACCAATCCCTTAAAAGTAAGGGAGTTCCCATAGATGCTGGTCAAAAAGAGCAATTATTGACCACTTAACCCCTGGCTCTTTTCACCCCTCACCAGAGAACTCCCTTCAACTTTTAAAAAACATGTAAAACAGCACTTTCAGCCTAAATTATTCATCCGATAAAAATTACTTATTATGGTCAGATGGAACTCGCAATCCTTTTATACATGCTCATTTGTGGCAAGTTTCTTTGTAAACAAAGCGGCAAAGCCGAAGGAGGAATCAAAGTTCCATACTCGTTTCATAGAAAAATAATTCAGATTCGCATTCAGAAAGGATATTCTCCGGCGTTGGAACCCTCCATCAATGCATCGTGCAATAATTGGTCACCCACTTCCAACTGGTCTCTGTCCATCATCCCGAAACCATGGTTGGTAAGACTTCCTTCGTCCCAGTAAAAGGGGACCATTCCGTAATTTTTTGCCTGTTGGGTAACATACCGGTTAAAGTAAGCGCGCGACTCATAATGGAGCTGTTGCCATTCAGCATTATTGCTAATGGTGCGGCGAATAGCGCCAAACTCTCCCAGAATCACAGGTATATCATTATCCACAAACTTGGTTTTCATCTTTTGAAACTGAGCCAACACATAATCCTCTTCACAATCCCAGTCGGGGTAGCGTCCTTCGGCTCCTTCGATGTGATAATTTTCGCCCCAGAAATAATAAAAGTCTCCCCAACTCTCATCCTGCGTCAAACCACAAAAATTCCAGGGTGTATAGTAATGAACCTCTGCCATCAGACGGTCTTCCACATCATCCTGAGGCAAAGAAGTCATCAATGTATGGGTTTTATCAATATCGGTTGAAGGCCCCTGGAAAATAAGCACGCGATAGGCATTGCGGCCTCCGGTACCTCTCACTGCATCTATAAAAACCTGCTCGTAGTTAAGAAGCACTGCCATCTGCTCTGCATCTTCCACATTGGGCTCGTTGGTTCCGGCAAATAACAAATGTTCGTCATAGTCCCGAAAATGAATGGCAATCTGTTTCCATAGTACTTCCTGTTTTTGACTCACTTCTTCCTCCTTTTCGGGGGTAATATTTTCTTCGAGCCATCCGCCATCCCAATGGATGTTCAGGATAACATACATATCGTTGGCATAGCAATAATCGACCACTTCCTGCACCCGTGCCAACCACGATTCTTTAATTTTATAGGTTTCCTGATCTTCAATGTAGCTGTCCCATGCACAGGGAATACGCACTGCATTGAAACCGGCAGCAGCCACAGCATCAATCAGGGCCTGTGTAGTTTTTGGATTTCCCCAGGCTGTTTCACCGGATGGTGGTTCCATGGAATTTCCGAGATTCCAGCCCACATTCATTTTTGATGCCAGTTGGATGGCCGTACTCTCCATACCGGTCATATCTGCAGGGATGGAGGCATCGATACCAGACTGAACCACCGTAACGGTATCTTTAATGTCCCCCATTGAGAAAATGACCAAACCTGTACGTTGAAAAATTGAAGGATTGGGTGCCACAGAAAACTCTTCAGAAGCCTCTGAAAGTGATTTATTCTGCGAGATCCAGTCAGACTGAATGCTTATTTCATAATTATTGGTAACCTGCAGATTTACGGAAAAATTACCTCCCGCTGCCTCAATCTCAAACAGATCTTCCTCAATAATCAATAGCTCACTTCCAGCTTGGGTGACCACAACCTCCTGAGTCAGTCCGTCAGCAGAAATGGTTATTACAGCCGTTCTTTCGGCGGCATCAGGATTTTTCTGAACCGTGACGGCAACAGAAGCTTCCTCATCGGCTGCAGATCCGAAAAGAAGATCAACATTTAGCCACTCAGCTCTTACTGATATAACCCAGTCGCGGTTGGACTGAATATTCAGAAATTTAGATCCACTATTGGCAGGAAAAGAGAGTTCATCAACACTCACTGACAAAAAAGCCTCTTCATTGGGATCGTCATCGGAGCAAGATGAACACTGAAGGCTCAGCAACGCCAGAAAAAAGAATAAAGCCAGTTTCTTCATAAATGATAGATAAAAAAGTTTTTGGGGGGCAGGTAAAAAATAATCATACTATTCTGCTGTTCAATAATGCAAGCCCCGGCTCAGTTACCGGGACTTGCCTCTAATTGGCTATAAATAGAGTTTTTTTTAATATCTGCTGTATTAATAAACCAACACCTC
>DHQK01000192.1:4984-7002 GCA_002411085.1 Marinilabilia sp. UBA5340
TACAATATCAACCACGAACACCATTACCCCTTCTGACAAACTTCCGGGAGCATAAGTTACGGTATAAGTACCATCCCCATTCACTGTAATAGCTTCTCCATTGCCGGCAGGATCCCAATCGGCATCAGCATAGTAAATAGAAGCATCATAAGATCCGGCAGCTCCATCTTTCAATGTAACACCGCTGAGCGTAAATGTAACTTCCAGGCTGTTAAAAGAAGCCAGGTCACTGGTTGCCAATGGGGGATCTTCTTTAGTACTTCCATATTCATTGAAAAGCTCCAACCGGAGTTTCCCATTTTCTTCAATATCACCATAAGCTAGCTTGGTATTATCGAATGCCAAAACAGTTGCCTGAGGCTCGCCATTTGAAGCTCCCCCTGCTGAAGGAACTAAATGATAAGCCATGTATTCGGGCTTTACAGGATCTTTTGCACCAACCCACATACCAGTTACTTTTCCGGCAGCATCTTTTTCAATGGACATAATCCGCAATTGATTGTCAGCAGTTAACCCAAAACTTGCCCATCCAATCACTGAAAATGAAGGAGCGATTCCGTCGAATGTATAAATTCCTTTTTCATCCAATGTATAAGTACCTGTCTCAGTAGTTCCGTCAGGAGCAACATACTCAACGGTATTGACATCTGAGTTCAGTGTAAGTGAAAACCCTTCATAAACACTGGGATCAGGAGTTCCTAACCAGTCGGGGTAATCCTCCGGAGCATTCCACCCATTCATTCTTGTTCCATCCAGATTACACCAGTCAATAGGATTCTGATCAGACAATGTCCAGGAGATAGAAGTAGAAACTACCTGCGAAATATCCTCCTGCCAACCTGCAGGAAGTTCAGGTTCCGGATCCGGAAGATCTTCAGGAACCCAGTTATCATAGTATTCTTTAGAAACATAGTTGTAAACAAGCAAAGCAGGACCTTCTCCCGACAATGCCTCGTCACGAATAACACCAAGCTGCATAGCATCCTCAGTAAGAGACATTACCCGGATATCTCCCCAGTTTATTACTTGTCCATCACGTCCTTCATCATGCAAAGGAGCGGCATCAGTCATGGAAAGCGTTTTGGCATCAGCATCCAGGAAATAAGTACCATTGTCCACTCTTCCGAGTACTTCATGATTTACCGTAACAGTTGCATTTCCTTTAAGACTGAAAGTCATTGTTCCATAATCCGCTGCAGGCATTATCCACTGGTTTCCTTCCCAGTCTGCCTGCCAGTTCCAGCTGTCTCCTTCAATGGTTTGTCCTTCTGTTACAGTAGCCCAGCTGTCGTCGGTACCATAAAAATAGAGAGGCCCGACAAAATAGCGACTTTGACCATCAGCATTCAGATCCAGCAGCCACGTTTTCTCTTCACCAACACCACCGGTCAGTTTTGTCCATAATGGATCATTGACATAATTCAGATTGGTAGTTGTCAGTTCCAAAGTATAGGTATCAGCCTGTATCACTCCACCAGGGGTTACCACACCATAAACAAAGTCGTAGTTTCCCTCAAACGGAATACGAACAGTATCATTCACCCTGGTACTTCTTCCCATTGGTGTAGTCCAGAAAGGAGCGTATCCATCGTTTCTGGCCATCAGGATCACCATATTAGGATCTTCTGCATCCTGGACAATGCTGTATTTCAAATCTTCCTTTGAGAGCATTTGTCCCAGTTCATATTCCTCGGGCTGACAGGCCGAAAACAACAGCGTCATTACAGCCAGCACCGAAAAGCATATATTGAAAAATTTAGTCTTCATAATCTAATAGTTTTTTGTAATTACCATCCTGCATTTTGCTCCAGCAAGTAATTCGACAGTGTTATCTGAGTTTGAGGAATCTGGAACAAACCTTTTTTCTCCACAAAGTTGGAAGCCTGAATTACCACCTGATCCTGATTACCACCGCTCAATACATCCACACCATTCTCTTCAGCAATTTCAGAAGCGGCTTTATCGATTCCCTGACGCAGCAAATCCCAATAACGAATTCCCTCAAAAGCAAACTCAAG
>DHQK01000002.1 GCA_002411085.1 Marinilabilia sp. UBA5340
ATGGCTTTGGCCATACCACCCATCTCTTCAATCTCTTCGATGTGTGCCCAGGCCTTATCAGCCAACTCCTTGGTCAATGCTTCTACATAGTAAGAACCGGCCCATGGGTCAACAGCCTTGGTAATTTTGGTTTCTTCCTGAATGTAGATCTGCGTATTACGTGCAATACGTGCAGAGAAATCTGTAGGCAGCGCGATGGCTTCGTCAAGTGCGTTGGTGTGCAACGACTGGGTGTGTCCCAATGCTGCAGCCATAGCTTCCACACAGGTACGACCAACGTTATTGAAAGGATCCTGCTCCTGCAATGACCAACCTGAAGTCTGAGAGTGCGTACGCAACGCCATAGACTTGGGATTCTTAGGATCGAAACGCTTCACGATCTTTGCCCAAAGCATACGTGCAGCACGCATTTTGGCAATCTCCATGAAGTGGTTCATTCCGATAGCCCAGAAGAAAGACAAACGGGGCGCAAAAGCATCCACACTCAGTCCGGCAGCAACACCTGTTTTCAGGTATTCCAAACCGTCGGCCAAAGTATATCCCAATTCCAGGTCGGCAGTAGCACCAGCTTCCTGCATGTGGTATCCTGAAATAGAGATACTGTTAAACTTAGGCATCTTCTGAGAAGTATATTCAAAGATGTCAGCAATGATACGCATTGAGAATTCCGGTGGATAGATGTAGGTGTTACGCACCATGAACTCTTTCAAAATGTCGTTCTGAATGGTACCGCTCAACTCTTCCAGCTTGGCACCCTGCTCAAGACCTGCCACGATGTAGAAAGCCATTACCGGCAATACAGCACCGTTCATAGTCATAGAGACTGACATCTTGTTCAACGGAATACCGTCGAAAAGCACTTTCATGTCGAGGATAGAGTCGATGGCCACACCGGCTTTACCAACATCACCAACCACACGCTCGTGATCAGAGTCGTATCCGCGGTGAGTAGCAAGGTCAAACGCTACGGAAAGACCTTTCTGACCAGCTGCCAGGTTACGACGGTAAAATGCGTTGGACTCTTCAGCAGTTGAGAAACCTGCATACTGACGGATGGTCCATGGACGCATGGCATACATAGCCGAGTAAGGTCCGCGAAGGTAAGGAACCAATCCTGCAGCATAGTTCAGGTGCTCCATGCCTTCCAGGTCTTCTTTGTTGTAAACAGGTTTCACCGGAATCTGCTCAGGTGTGACCCAGTCTTTTTTAATGCCGTTCTTTTTCTCCCAGGCTTTGGGATCAATCGGGCATTTATCTCCTTTGAATTCTATTTTTGAAAAATCTGGTCTCATGATAAATATTTTTAACGCAGAGGTGCTAAGGCGCTGAGTTTAATTTTGAATGTCCCCACAAATGCTTTTAAGGTCATCTCTCTTAATAAAAACTTTGCGTCACCGCGTCTTTGCGTTTAAAATTTATTGAATATTCAACATTTTGTTAAACCCTTGCAGCGTTTCCAGCAAGTTGGTGCGCACATTGATAAAATGTTCAATGCCCTGAGCTTTCAGGTCGTCTGAACAAGCAGGTGCACCGGCTACCACAAAGATGGCATCGCCATTGAGTGCTTTAAAAGCAGCAGGTGCAGCTTCTGCATATTCTTCATCAGAAGAACAAAGCACAACCACATCGGCTCCGGCCTTCTTGGCAGCTTCAACGCCAGCTTCCACAGTATCAAAACCAAGGTTATCAATGATTTCATATCCGGCACATCCGAAGAAGTTTCCGGAGAACTGCGAACGCGCCAGACGCATGGCCAGGTTTCCGTAAGTCAACATAAAGACTTTTGGACGTTTGGCTGCTTTTTCTGTCGCCAATCGCAATGCTTCAAATTCTTCAGCACCACGATAAAGTTGAATAGGCTCAACTGTGTTACCTTCTTCAGAATCGGTGAAGGCTTTGTCTTCACTGATTTCCTTGGCAACTGCTTCCAGATTGTTTGGATATTGGTTGGTACCCAGCAGGGTATCTTTTCTACGAGCCAAATCTTTCTTACGAGTTTCAGAAGCTTCTTTTACCTGGGCCTGAACGAACCCGGCTTTCAGAGCAGCGGTATATCCACCTTTTTCTTCCACTTCCACAAACAGCTTCCATGCCTCGTTGGCAATACTATCGGTGAGATTTTCAATGTAGTAACTTCCGGCCGAAGGATCAACGATCATGCTGAAGTAAGATTCTTCTTTCAACAACAGTTGCTGATTACGTGCAATACGCTCACTGAAGACATTAGGCTGACGGAACACCTGATCGAAAGGAGCCACTGTCAAAGAATCGGTACCGCCAATGGTGGCACTCATTGCCTCTGTCTGCGTACGCAGCATATTTACATAAGGATCGTAGATGGTCTTATTCCACTCTGAAGTTTCGCAATGCGTATGCATTTTCTTCACTTCAAGTCCGGTAGGTTTGTAAGCATCCACAATTTTGGCCCACAACATACGTCCGGCACGCAACTTGGCGATTTCCATGAAGTAATTTCCACCGATACCAAAGTTAAAACGAATGTTCTTTGCAGCGGTATTGATGTCCTGATTACGCTCGGTAATCTGAGCCAGATACTCATTACCCATGGCCAATCCGAATGCCAGTTCCTGAACGATGGTCGCTCCGGCATTGTTGAAGTGTTTGGCGTTGACACTGATGGTTTGAAACTGAGGCAAAGCCTTTCCTTCAGCTGCCAGTTCTGCAGCATCGTCAAGAAGTTCTTCCACAGGAACACACGACTTTCCGCTTACAGTAAGACTTCCCAGCGGATCAAAGTTTAAAGAACCTTTGATCTCCTCGAACTTACAATTACGTGCAGCAAACTCTTCCACCACCAGTTGATAGAGCTTCTTGTTGCCATGCAGTGTAGAGAAGTTCAGTTCCACTGCCTCAGGAACAATATTTTTCAGAAGAGCAGAGATGTTCTCTTTGGTGATAAGTTCTTCTTTCTCGATGAAGAATCCCAGAGAATCGATCCCTTTGTTCAGGATATCCAACGCTTTTTCGTTGGCTTCCTTCACATCTTTCACCACAATATCCTGACGAACCATCCACTTATTGTGGGCTTTGGTCCCGCGAACGAAAGGATATTCGCCCGGAAGTGTATCAAGATACTCAAGGTTTTTAAGGTCTTCCTCCCTGTAAAAGGGACGAACATTAAAACCTTCATTGGTTCTCCAAACGAGCTTTTTGTCAAAATCAGCTCCTTTGAGATCCGCTGTTATTTTGTCCATCCACTCCTGTGTTGACACAGGTGCGAATTCGCTAAACAACGGTTGATTTGATTTATCTGCCATAATGTAACTGTTTATTTGTGCGAATTAACAGGGCGCAAAATTAACGAAATTATTCTGGAATGGGAACAAAACCAGTTTGTTTATGGTATGTTATTGAACATACAAAGCTCTTAGTCAGGGAAGAGAAGCTATCAAAGGTTAACTCTCAGGTTACTTGCGTAGCTATTACTTAATTATGGACGAAACAATTGCGGGGAATTCCTATATACACAAAAGGGGCTATTAAAAATTGGGACTACTGAAAATGACAGCAATCCAATTCTTAATCAATTTTCAATTATTCTTTTTGGCATTGCCCCAAAAGAATTCCTGAAAATAAACGGAGAGAATTGGAACATACTACTCATCAATCACAAATCAGACCATCCGATTGGAAATGGCATAAAATACCGCTTCGGAAGTATTACTTACACCAAGTTTACGGAAAATATTCCGTTTGTGCTGCTTGACGGTTGACTCTGATACATTAAGGGTATTACTGATGGCCTGGTTACCATCACCCTTAACACACAAAGATAGCACCTCCTTTTCACGAGCCGACAGTTGATTTTGATCACGAAGATCAAACCGTCGTGTGAGTGCGTTAAACTGATACTGAAAAGGTTCCAGCAAATTTTGAATCACCGCATTGCCTGGACCTGAGCCGTGAGAGGGGGTCACAAAGCAGAGAGTCGAGATAAGCCGATTGTCATGAGATAGCTGCAAAGGTACCAACCGCTGAGAAATCAATATCAAACTTCCGTCTTCCTGCCGAATACGGAAATCAACAGACAAATAACAATGCTCCCTGTAATCCTCGGGGTGTTTGGTATTAAAAAACCGGAATCCGTTTTCATTAACATCCATTACCACCGGCATATCTTCAGGAGCAATAATCTTTTCGTAAAATGAGAATCCCATTTCTTTTACCTCCTGTGCACTATGTCCACATAAAAACAATGGGTGTTCAGACACATAAAGAAATTCCCCTCTACTAAAATCTGCTACATAAATACTCTGATTCATCAACCTGGAGAAAACATCCAGGATCTTCCAGGCATCTGGTTTATCCAGTGGCTCATCTCCCGCCGAAGAAGCACTCCCCACAGAATCGATAAGATGTTTTACAAAAGACATATTCAAGCCCCTTTAGATGTCATTTATACACTATCACACTCAAATTTAAACAATTATTTAACAATAACAAAAAACTATACTAAAGTACTATTGATGAGCTATTTTTTGTTGAGTATCATTGTAAACTGAAAAATAAGTAAGCAAAAACCTAATAAAAGAGCATGTTCCGGGACAGGAAAAAATTGCCCTGAGGAAAGGGGCCCTGCCCGCCTTAATACTTAACAAAACCCAACCCAAACACCCAAACAGGCTTTGGTTTTAAAAGACACCTGAGACAATTTCATAATTTGTGAAATACTCGGGTGTCTTTGTTTTATGTGATAAACAAAGAGGTTAGGAGGTTTGACATACCATAACATGAAGTGCCTCCATCGGGTTTATTGGATTTGAAGAACATTAACATCTAATATTCTGAGACCTTTCAGATGCAGAAAACTCGTAAGCTCCAACTTGGAAAAAATTACACATTCATCGAAGAATGAATTGGGTCGCCACGGGGCAATGATCGGACAATGACATCGGTGAGAAGCCTGACTCATCAGCATGCTGAAACACTTCCATGCGTTCGGGAATAAAAGGCTGATTTGAAAAAATGTAATCCAGTTTGCGGTTCCAGAAACCATTTTTATCGGTGGTATGGGTAAAATAGGGCAAATTATTTTTCTGATAACGCTCCAACGACACGGCGGCATTAAAAGAACGATAAAAAGGCAGCAGCCAAAGTTCTTCTCCTGAATAATCATCGGCTTCGAAGTCCCCTTCCGTACAGGCCGAATCGGGAAAATCTCTCACTTTTCGGGTTCCTGGAGGCAACGTATTAAAGTCTCCGGCCAGCAGAAACCTTTGGTTATTGCGTCTCAGCGAATCTGCATATTCAAAAACATGATCAATTTGCTTCTTTTTGGTTCCATCATTGGAATATGCCGCCAGATGAGTATTCAAAAGATGCAGGGTATCTCCATTCACCACAGTAGAAACATTCATCAGACACCTTTTTAAATAAAAATAGCGCACCAGAAAATTTTGTTCCTCAATCAGTGGAAGCGCTATACGCCTTCCATTAAAGAGAGGGGTTCGGGAGAACAGGGCATTTCCTGAGTCCATCTTTCCAAGTCCATTGGAAGGAATATAATTAGCTCTCCACTGGGGAGTATATGCGGCATAATTGAAACCTGTGTGTTCCAGCATCCATTGCACCTGATCAATAAAAGCACTTCTTTTGCTGTTCACATCAATCTCCTGAACAAAGAGAAAATCAGGTTGGTGATAATTAATAAAAGAAGCGATTCCCTCAAGATGATTGAGCACTTCAGACGAATCCATAATTACCCTGTCGCCATGGCAATCAAAGAAAAAATCTATTCTGCCTCCTCCAAATTTTATATTCCAGGTCATTATAGAAAGTGTATCTGAAATATCCTGATGGTCTTTTTTATCGTAAGAAGCATAATAAATAACATCATCAGCATCCAGACTCGTCCCGAACGGGTCGCACCCCATAAGAATTACAGGGTAGAGAACGAGAAAAAGTAAATTCTTCATCCGCATAAGGAATATTTAAGCTATTGACCTAATGAAGGTTCATTCTGAAAAACGTGTGTCATCTACGCGCCTCTCTGTGAAAAAAACCAATGGCATTGTCAAAAAAGAACAAAGCACTAAAAAGTGCCATACTGAGAACATTCGAAAAATCTGTTTATCAATCAAATAGATTCTTCGAAAAACTCAGAATAACATCAATACTGGACTTTTTGGACAACCTCAGTGAATTCAATTAGTTCTAATTACTGCTTCCGGAACACCCATATTCATCGTTGTATCAAAAGAATTCCCAGTATGAGCAATACAATACCAGCAACGCGACTAAGTGAAATGGCATGGACGCTAACTCCAAAAAAACCAAAATGATCAATAATGGCTGCAATAATAAGTTGTCCGGCAATAGAGGCCGCCAACATGGTGGTCACCCCGATCTGAGGTATCAGCAATACCACAGAGGTTACAAACATTGCACCTATAGCACCTCCCAAAAACAGGTACCATGGAACTGCTTTCATTTCCGATATGGAAGGTATAGAAGTCCGCAAAATAAGATTGAGCAGTATCAAAATAACCGTACCTACCAAAAAGTTAGTAAGAGAGGCCTGAAGAGGATGTTTTAAAAAAGAAGATAACTGGGCGTTAATACTGCCCTGAATTGACAAAAAACCGCCAATAATTAAAGCTGCAAAAATGAGGATATATTTGGTCATGCACTCTTTTTTTGCGCAATTTACATAGCTTCGTGCACATCCACAAATATCATTGTTTGAGGAAAACTGACATCTGGTTGTCAAAATTCAGGTAATACTCACCTCGGTCAAGCCCCTTAACACTTACCGAATCATCATATCCCTTAAAAACGATACGTCCGTAGATGTCATAAATTTCATAAAGCGTAGGTTCAGAAAAGACCAGGCTGTCTTCCACTTTCATAGAGGCCAGCGAAACTTCAGGCTTATTTCTTTCAACTGCCACTTCGGGTGACAATTGTCTTTTATTGTTATGATCTGTCTGCCTGACTCTGAACCGGTTTTCACCGGAATGCATCCGCACAGGCATCCGGTATTGATGTGTGCCGGGAACGCCTTTACCGTCTACTGCACCTACCTGTACCCATTTGTTCCAACGATATTGCTCCACAATGAACGGCAAAGAACCAGCTTCATGATTGGTTTTCCAGATCAACTGATCGTCCTTTACTGCAATATCCAAGGTCTTAAAAGATGCACGGGGAGCAAGCACTTCAGGATTTATCACAGCTGGCTGGCATCCTTCTTTGTATTTAATGAGAACATTGACCGGTTCTCCGATAGCAAAACGAAAAACGGAAAGATCAATTTCAAAAGAATTGGAGTTTATTTCATCGGTAGTGGTGGTCCCATTGACCATAACCTCAAAAACACAAAAGCCCACACCCGACTCGGCATAAGGATTTTGCACATACAGATTCTCTCCCTGGTAAGTGCCATCAATTTCAATTTCACCGGCAAATAAGGATCCGGTAAAAAAGCAAAATATAAATAACCAAAGAAATTTCATAGAAGCCGGGGATGAAATAATTAATAAACACCTGTTTATTTTACAACAGTGCAATTTAAATAATTAACTCACCAAGTGCAAAACATGCATGATCCGGATAGGGCATTTTTCCGCCTTTGTGCGTTTTTTTTTGACCAACAGCACATTTTTTTAAACCGGCTCTTGCCAATCACCATACTCTTTAATCAGATTCACCAGTTCATCCACCGCATCGGATTCGGGAATACTTTTTCGGATTAATTCCCGGTTGCGAAACAGTGAAATACGGCCGGGACCTGCGCCTACATAGCCATAATCGGCATCGGCCATTTCTCCGATCCCATTGACAATACATCCCATCACGGCAATTTTCAATCCTTTCAGATGGCTGGTTTTCTCACGCACTTTTTCAGTGGTCTTTTGCAAATCAAACAGGGTACGACCACACCCAGGACACGAAATGTACTCAGTTTTAGAAAAACGAACCCGTGAGGCCTGAAGGATACCGAATCCCGTTGACAAAATGAGTGGAACCGATTGCATAAACCCTGCAAGAGCTATTCCGTCACCATATCCATCCAGAAACAAAAGACCGGCATCAGCTGCTGATTTCAACTGAAAATCCTCATCTGTGCATTCATCATAGTACTGGGATACAATAACAGGATGTGTAAGGCCTTCATTTTGCATTGTCAGAAAAAAAGCACGTCTATCAGCGGTGGGATTAGGATGATCTGAGTCCAGTAAGATGACTACATCCTTTTTCTTTTTCAACTGATCCACCATTCCGGGAGTCAGATCACTGTTTCTACACACTAAAAACAAAGCCCCTTCATGAGCGATCCAGTCTTCCTCTACGTCAAAGAGAGGATAGACATTAAAGAATGAATTCTCATAACTTTCAGCAGGAATCACCTTTAGGACATCTGCCCAGGAGTCGGGGAGTTCAGCTAATTGATCATCATCACAAATCACAATCTCAGGAGCTTCCATCTCTTCGGATATTTTGGATTTTCCCCGCACATCCGCTGCAACGGCTGCAGGCATTTCGCCACCCACATTCAACACCTGATGTGTGATCCGTTTCTGATATTCGAAAGGACTGTAAACATCAGTTTCTACAGGGGGAATGGGAACATGGCCTGTTCTTTCCTGAAAATGTTTCACCAACATAGCGGCAACAGGAATCTCATTCTCGGGAGGTTCAGTTAATGAAACCCTGATGGTATCTCCAATACCATCGGACAGCAGCGCTCCTATCCCCACAGCAGATTTAAGGCGCCCGTCTTCACCACTCCCTGCTTCCGTAACTCCAAGATGTAGGGGAAAGTGCATGTCTTCCCGTTTCATGGAAGCCACCAATAACCGAACCGTATGCACCATCACACGGGTATTGCTCGATTTTATGCTGAGAACCACATTATTAAAATCTTCTTCCCTGCAAATCCGGAGGTACTCCATACACGATTCCACCATACCTTCGGGCGTATCTCCATATTTAGACATTATCCTGTCGGAGAGACTGCCATGATTGGTGCCAATGCGTATGGCCGTATGGTTTTGTTTGCAAAGCTGAAGAAAGGGAATCAGTTTTTCCCTTATTTGCCTGAGTCCTTCACGATCCTCTTCGCTTCCTGCTATCACCTCCCTGAACTTCTTGGCACCGCCAGTAAAATTTCCCGGATTGATACGCACTTTCTGAATAAGGCCGGCGGCAATCTCGGCAGCCGATGGATTGAAATGCACATCGGCAACGAGTGGCACAAAGTAACCTTTCTCTTCTAACCCTTTTCTGATGAATTCAAGATTGGAAGCCTCCCGGCGTCCCTGAGTGGTAATACGAACCAGTTCGCCCCCAGCCCCGGCAATTTCTATAGCTTGGGCGATGGTTGCCTCCGTATCCAGAGTGTTGGTTGTTGTCATTGACTGAATCCGAACAGGAGCATTCCCCCCAATAGTAATATTTCCGACTTCTACCGCATCGGTGCGTAACCGTTGGTACTGGAAAAGCGATTCACAAAAACTTAACTGATCCTTCATAATCTGTTTTTTAATGGAACCAAAATTAATAACTTTGAGGCAAACAAGGAGTAAAATGTCAATTAGCGTAACGGGAGTATCGAAATATTTTGGTAAGCAAAAGGCCCTCAACGAGGTAAGCTTTGAAATTCCGGAAGGACAAATAGTTGGTTTCCTGGGGCCCAATGGGGCCGGTAAATCCACCATGATGAAAATTATCACCGGTTACCTCCCTGCCTCGGAGGGCAATGTAAAAGTAGCCAACCTTGCCGTAGATGGCAATAACCTGAAAGTACGCGAAAAAGTGGGTTATCTGCCCGAACACAATCCCCTTTATCAGGACATGTATATCAGTGAATATCTGAATTTTGTGGCAGAAATATACCATATCCCCCGGCAGAAAGAGCGCATTGAAGAAATTATTGACATTACCGGTCTGTCACCCGAAAGGCATAAAAAAATCGGGGCCTTGTCGAAAGGCTACCGGCAGCGCGTGGGTCTGGCACAGGCATTGATGCCCGACCCTGAAGTATTGATTCTGGATGAGCCCACCACCGGTCTTGATCCCAATCAAATTATTGACGTTCGCAATCTGATAACGAAATTGGGCAGAGAGAAGACCATTCTCCTTTCCACACACATCATGCAGGAGGTTCAGGCAATTTGCGAAAGAGTAATTATCATTAACAATGGGGTATTGGTTGCTGATGAGGCGGCATCAGAACTGGAAAAAGGATTCCAACATAACCTGTCCAGAGTATTTGTAGAATACGACCGTAAAATTGCTCCCGAGAAGATCATTGCATTGCAGGGAGTACAAAATGTATCCCCCAAAAAGAACGGCTTCCTGGTTTCAGTGCAAGGAGACATTGACATTCGACCTTCACTTTTTCAACTGGCAGTAGAAAACAATCTGGTATTATTGACCATGACGGTAGAAAGAGAATCATTGGAAGACCTTTTCCACACACTTACAGGAAAGGCAGCAAGCAGATAACCGGTAGAGTTTGGTTTCCGGATTCAACAATAATGCTTAAGTACATTAAAAACACCTATAACTCAGGGAGCTAACTGACAGATATCCCAGGAATTATCCGACTGCAAAGAATACACAAATCGCTGATGCATACGCCCGGGCCTCCCCTGCCAAAATTCCACTTTATGTGGTATAATAACATAACCGCCCCAATGAGGCGGTCTTGGAACTTCTGTGTCTTTAAATTTTTCCTGAAATTCATTAAACCGCTGAAGCAGCAACTGATCTCCTCCGATTTTTTCACTTTGGGGCGATGCCCAGGCCCCAAGCTGGCTCTCTCTCGGACGTGTAGCAAAATAGTTACTGGATTTTTCTTCCGACAGTTTTTGAACCCTCCCTTCCCAGCGGACCTGTCTTTCAAGCTGAGGCCAGAAAAACAAAGCAGAAACTCCTGGGTTATTTGCCATCTGAATTCCTTTGGAGCTAAGATAATTGGTGAAAAAGGTAATCCCCTGATCCGAAATATCTTTCAATAAAACGATGCGTTGCGTGGGCTTACCGGTACAGTCCACCGTAGCGAGCGACATGGCCGTGGGTTCTGCATACTCATGATTTACAGCATCTTCCAACCAGAGCTGCAACTGAAGAAAAGGGGAAGTCTCAAGATCTTGACGCAGCAGGGAGTGCCGCTCATAATTACTACGTATACCAGAATACTTGCTATCCAAAACAATGAAATTAGGGAATTAAAAAAATCTGTTCTATGGAAAACACAAAACGACAAACTTTAAGCAGTTTTATTACGTAAGTGATAACACAAATCCCGTCAATCTGTTCATTTTTTTATACTTTTGCAGTTTAAAAACCGTAAAAAAACATCCCGGAATGAAGCGCATTCAACTTTTAGACAAACAATTTGCCCTTTCCATACCTGCCAGTGATATTAAAAAAGCCCTTTGGGAAATGGCTGAAAAAATGAACAAAGAATTGCATGACAAAAAGCCCCTGATGATCTGCATTCTTAACGGTTCCTTCATGTTTTCAGCTGATTTAATGAAATTAATAGATTTTCCCTGCGAAATTAGTTTTGTTAAGCTATCATCGTATCAGGGCATGGGAAGCACCGGAAAAGTAAAACAGCTCATAGGGCTGAGTGAAGAAATTGAAGGTCGGACTGTCGTTTTGCTGGAAGATATTGTTGACACCGGCGTTACCATTGAAAACCTGATTAACCAACTTCAAACAAAAAATCCGAAAGATGTAAAAGTAGCCACCCTTTTATTCAAGCCTGATGCCTGCAAAAAAGATGTCAAACTGGACTATGTAGGACTCGAAATTCCCAATGAATTTATTGTAGGTTATGGCCTGGATTATGATGGATACGGACGAAATCTTCCGGATATTTATACCGTAACCGACTAAAACATAATCCTATGCTAAATGTTGTAATTTTTGGCCCCCCGGGATCAGGAAAGGGCACCCAAAGCGAGAGAATTATTGAGAATTTCGGACTCACCCACATTTCTACCGGAGATATTCTCCGCAAAGAAATATGTGCAGGCAGTGATCTGGGAAAACTGGCAAAGTCCTTAATCGACAAAGGGCAACTGGTGCCTGACGAAACCATCATCGAAATTCTGGAAAAGAAACTTGATACCCTCAACAATACCAAAGGGGTCATTTTTGACGGTTTTCCGCGAACGGTTGACCAGGCTGCAGCTTTGAAGAAAATGCTCAACAGCAGAGGTCAGGATGTCAACATTATGCTCAATCTGGAGGTGGACAGGGAAGAATTGATCGATCGTCTTCTTAAAAGAGGACAGGTTTCCGGTCGCTCAGACGATAATCTTGAAACCATAGAGCAAAGGATTAAAGTCTACGAAAAACAGACAGCTCCGGTCATTGATTTTTACAAATCGGAAGGTATTTATCATCCTATTAAAGGCACTGGTGAGATTGATGCGATCTTTAGTCGTATCGCCGAAGCTATCAGTGCTCTCGCCTAAATCATAAAAAGCTGAAACATCCCGGCCGCATCCGGCACAAAGCTGAATGCGGCTGATTGTTTTTTCAAAACAAACCACTAATAACAATTAACATGTCGGGTTCCAACTTTGTAGATTACGTAAAGATTTTTTGTCGCTCGGGAAAAGGCGGTCCGGGATCACGACACCTGAGGCGCGAGAAGTTTGTTGCCAAAGGTGGCCCCGACGGTGGTGACGGTGGTCGTGGCGGTCATATTATTATCCGGGGCAACCGCAATACCTGGACATTGCTGCATCTCAAATACCAGCGTCACATCTTTGCAGGACACGGAGCATCAGGAGGTCGTCAGACATCCACTGGCGCCGATGGTGAAGATAAATACATAGAGGTACCTCTGGGCACGGTGATAAAAGACGGTGAGACAGGCGAAGTACTATTCGAGATCACTGAACATGATGAGGAACGCATCCTTGTAAAAGGGGGCCGCGGAGGACTCGGAAATGCTCATTTTAAATCGGCCACCAACCAAACCCCCCGCTATGCTCAACCGGGAGAACCGGAAACGGAGATGTCAGCCATCCTGGAACTGAAAGTATTGGCAGATGTAGGACTGGTAGGATTTCCCAATGCAGGCAAATCCACTCTTTTGTCGGTGGTGAGTGCTGCCAAACCCGAAATTGCCAACTATCCTTTCACCACTTTGGTACCCAATCTGGGCATTGTAAGTTATCGCGGTCATCGTTCGTTTGTAATGGCCGATATCCCGGGGATTATAGAAGGGGCCCACGAAGGAAAAGGTCTTGGACTAAGATTTCTCCGACACATCGAACGCAACTCCATTCTGCTGTTTATGGTGCCTGCCGACAGTGACAATATTCATCAGGAATACAAAGTATTGTTCAACGAGCTCAAACAATACAACCCTGAACTTTTAGATAAACAGCGCCTACTGGCCATTACCAAGTCAGACATGATTGATGATGAGTTACAAGCCGAAATTGAAGCTGATTTGCCAGATATCCCTTATGTATTTATCTCTTCAGTAGCACAGCAGGGCATTACCGAACTGAAAGATATGATCTGGAAAGAACTGGAGACGGGCAACAAGCATTAATCATGCTATCAGCTTTTAAGATGCCTCCAGACAAGATGCTTCTGTAGGTTCTTGAGCTGTAGCGTTGTTTCGATAAACAGAACCCGGGGTTCCCCGGGAATGAGATCAAAACAGTTGTCTGAAAACAAAACATTCTCATCCGGAACAAAAAACATCAGGTCCTTAATCAACGAATCAGACTCCACTTTAAGCATAATTCCCTTATTCTCAGCCTCGTAGAAAGAGGTTTTGATTTTGGGATTTTCTGTAAGCTTCATCTCTTTGGGTGTCACGAAATAAAGGATGGTACTTATCTTTTCATTCCCCTCTCTCTCCAGAGACAGTTGTAAAAAGGATTCCTTACGATTCAGTCTTTTCGTTAAAGCCTGAATGTCTGTCTCTAAAACATTATTACTGGTATTGGGGTTAACGGTGACTCTCTGGTGTAATGAAGAACCCTTTTTCCCGGAAAAGTTCATTGTTTTCACCTTCAGAGTTCCGACAAATGCCTCCTGGAGATCCGAAACAATAAAAACACTCAATTTTTGATCCTTCAAAACCGGAGCTATCAACACTGGCTCAAAAGCTCTGCGAGCAGCATAATGCAGGGCTTTCCATTTGCGATAATAATCGGTACCTGCCCAGGACGCTACAGGCCAACAATCGTTGAGCTGCCAGTAGAGGGAACCCATACACCGCGGCATGTTTCTGCGATGCGCCTCAATTCCCCGCTTGATGCCCTGAGCCTGTAGAACCTGACTCATGAAAAGAAATTGTTCAAAATCATCAGGAACAAGATACTCACGTGCCATATACTCTTTTATCCTCAAATTACCGATACCACTGCGTTGGTGAGCAGCCATTACCTCGGACTCTATATCCCAATCCTCCGCAATGGTGTATCTCTTTACGGACTCAAACTCAGGGAAGGACTGGAAACCATACTCGCTCATAAATCGTCCGACATTTTGATCAAAATCCGAAAATGGATGTAATCCATGCCAAACGCCCCAATAATGTTGATCTCCGGATTCCAGGGTTGCTGCATCAGCAAATTGGTCTACGGCACATCCGGCCTGTGGAGAGGAGGGCCAGTAATCAATACCACCGGCATATTTTGTTACCACCTCAGGCAATATATCATGAAACAAGTCTTCATACGCCTGATTAACTTTTGATCTCTGCTCATAAGAAAACATCCCCTTCCAGCCTAACGGATCCTGATCGCTATGCCAGGCCCACATGGTATGTATTTCATTATTACCACACCACAGAGCAATGGAGGCATGATTGCGCAGGCGAATGACATTTTCCACAGCTTCCTGACGCACATTATCCAAAAATTCTTCATTGCCGGGATAGAGACTGCAGGCAAACATAAAATCCTGCCAGACCATTATCCCCATCTCATCGCAGAGTTCATAAAAAATGTCGTTTTCATAAATTCCGCCTCCCCAAACCCGGATCATATTCATATTGGCAGCTACTGCATCCGCTAACACTTTACGGTAATCAGCAACTGTGACTCGCGGCAAGAAAACATCATTGGGGATATAATTGGCTCCTTTCGCAAAGATTTTACGTCCGTTTAGTTCGAAACAAAAAGATTCACCGTCAGCATCAGGCTCCCGCACCAACTTTATGCTCCGCAAGCCGATACGCAATTTCCTGGTCTCCTGATGACCTGATGCATCTGAAACAATGACCCTGAAATCATACATCTCCGGAGCTCCATGACCATTGCACCACCACAACCGGGGATTATTAATAGTGATGGGAACGCTCAAGGTTTGTTCTCCACAAGCAACATCAAACGATCCGGAAAAAGGTGTAAATTCTTCAGACAAAGAGTCAATCACAACAAATAAACTGCCGCTGCCGTATCGCTCCACATTCAATTGAAAATTAAGCAAAGCTTTCTCCCCGGAAATCCGTTCCTGATGAATAAAAAGATCTTTAATCCTGAAATCATTCCACACTTTCAACTCAACGGGACGCCAAATTCCGGATGTAACAAATCTTGGCCCCCAGTCCCAGCCATAATGGTAACCGGCTTTTCGGGTAAATACGCTCACTTTATTGGGCCCCACCCCACCGTTCCCGCTCTGATCATTTACTGCCGGAAGGCGCATTCCATAAGCTTTTTGTTCTGACATACCACGCCGAACAGGTGATTGAAAGTAAACAATCAGCTGGTTATCTCCCTCCTGAAGATAAGGTTTGACATTTTCCGACCATTGCCGGAACATGTTTTCAGTTTTAAGAATCAGATGATCGTTCAGGAAAACAAATGCATAGGTGTCGAGCCCCTGAAAACAGAGTTCAATACTCTTGTGATCTAACACAGAAGTTTCTAGCCTGAAAGATTTCCGGTATTCCCAATCTGTCTTATCGATCCATTGCTGATCTTTCTCATTGGTCCGGTAAAAAGGATCTTCGATAAGTCCCAGGGCCAGCAGGTCGGTATGCACTGTCCCCGGAATGCAGGCAGGCCGCCACTCATTGAGGGCGGCCTGCGAAAATTCCCAGTCTGTGTTTAAATTGATTGTGAGCATATAATGACAGATTAATTTTCTGCTTCTCTTCTCCGCTCAAGTTCCGCTATGATTTCATCCATTTTACTATCGCTCAATTTATAGAAAATCATTATCGCACCTGAAATAAGGGCTGCAACTCCCGGCACAAAGCTCATCATATATTTAATACCTTCAATGGTATCAGGAGTTTGATCTACGTTGGCTTCAAACCCGAAGAAAGCCAGCAACCAAAGGGTGATAGAACCACCCAAAGTCCATCCCAATTTCTGGGACATACTTGAAGCAGAAAAGACCAACCCTGTAGCACGACGGCCGGTTTTGTACTGCGAATAATCGGCTGCATCGGCATACATCGACCACATCAAGGGGAAGATAATACCAGCACAGAAACTAATCAAAGCCTGCAAAAGATAGATAAAGAAATAATTCTCGCGGTTGCAATAATAAAAAACGACACTCAACGCCGCAGCCATAAACATCGCATACATAAAAGTTTTTCGCTTCCCAATACGTGAAGAAACAGGCTTAGCCATCATCACTCCAAACATATTGGTTGCCTGCCCAAGAAACAAATAAAGGGTACTATAGGTAAACGTAGCAGAAGAAATCGCGAGTGCTGTATCATCAATCACATAGTATTTAAAATAATACATAGCCACACCGTCCCGCACAGAATTGAAGATCAAGGTCATTACCCCTGCGCCCAGAATTACAAACCAAGGGATGTTTCCCAGAAGGTTTTTGAAATCTTCTTTCAAACTACTTTCCTGGTTTTTTGGTGGTTTGATCCGCTCACGTGTCCAGGAAAAAGTCAACAAAAAGAAGCCAACAGCAATAATTCCAATAACAGTCATCGTCAGCTGATAGGAAATTTCTTCCCCGACATTGATTACATTATTAAAAAAGTCGACCGTAGGCTGAAAAATAGCCACAACCAACAGGCTACCTCCAAAAGCAAAAACCATTCGGTAAGAGGCAAAGCTGGTTCTTTCATCGGATTTGGCAGTCATCACACCGAGCAAACTGGCATAAGGAACATTAATCGCCGTATAGGCCATCATCATCAGGGTGTAGGTAATGTAGGCATAAACAATCTTGCCATTGACACTCAAGTCCGGCGTAGTAAAAAGCAATATCCCGATAATGGCAAAGGGTGCAGCAATCCATAGAAGGTAGGGACGGAATTTTCCCCATCGGGTATTTGTTCGGTCACCTATAATCCCCATGATAGGATCGTTGGACGTATCCCAAATACGTGTCACCAAAAACATGGTCCCGGCAGCGGCAGCCGGAATACCAAACACATCGGTATAAAAAATAGCCAGATAAAAAGTGAAAATCTTCCAGTACATGGAGGATGCTGCATCACCAAATCCGTAACCAATTTTTTCTCTGAGCTTTATTACAGTTGAACTCATTTATTTTGTGGTTTATTTATTGATAACTAAATCCGTCTAATTGGCGTCAGGAAGCCTTTTGATTCGTTCAATACACTCAATGAGTGCCCTGGTATTATGATAAGGACATTTCCAGAAACCTGCTTTTACTTCATTGGGCAATGGTTTTCCATCATCACCTATCAATCCAAACCAACCTCCGTTTTCGTGATCAATCACATGTTCCTGGATATACTGCCAGATTTTCAGAAACATTTTATAAAACTGTTCGTTCCCCGAGTGTCCGTAGGCATCGAGCAACCCAACCATCGCTTCTCCCTGCACCCACCAGTGACGATCGGTGTGCATTTTTCCATCGTCAAAATCATATTCATAAAGCAATGAATTGTCTTCAGCAATCCCCTCATTCATGACGGCTTCCACCATCTTCAAAGTTTTCTGTTGCGATTCTTTCAACAAATCAGAATCTCCAACCAGTTCAGCCGCCTCATTAATCAACCAGGCCCCTTCAATATCATGGCCGTAGGAAATCATATTACTTTGCACTGTCCAGTCATTATCAAAGAAGAGGTGTAAATGACCTGTTCGGTTATTCAGAATTTTATCAAGAAAAACACGGAC
>DHQK01000091.1:0-267 GCA_002411085.1 Marinilabilia sp. UBA5340
CCAATTTGGAAGACGAGTTGCCTATGCATCTGGAAAGTTCGCAGGACAGTCTGGGGCTTGCTTATTGCTTTCCGCACAATGGCAACCTGGTGGTGGTAAGTTCGGGACTGCCTTTCTGGACATTTATTGCAGAAGAGGAGGGGGAGATGCCCAAAACCGGAAGCCGATTTGGCGGAGCAAAAGGTGCCCAGGCGTTAAAGGGAATGAAGGATTTTATACTGTTCGAAAAGAGCAATCATAAGGTGCTGGTGGAAGGTGTTTTTGATG
>DHQK01000091.1:565-5721 GCA_002411085.1 Marinilabilia sp. UBA5340
GCAAAGGTGAATTGTCCTGATTTGAAGGAGGTTCACCTTTGTTGTTTTTCCGGTTGTGGTATCAATAGAAACTGGATACGGCTTTTTTCACAGAATTATTTTAACCAATAAAGACCGGCAGTTGGTGTAAAAGGTGTGGATTTTCCCGGAATGTTTGGTGAAATTGTACACTTCTGCAAGTATCCGTTCGTGTTTATTGAATCATTAAACACTGTAGAGAATGATTTAAAATTCATGATAAGTTCTTCTGAAGTTTTGGGAATCTCTTAGTTATGTAAACCTTATGCCGATGAAGTCTCTGTTTTCGATTTTGTTGTATTTAATTTTTTCTGTTTTTTCTGCCCAAACACAAATCACAGAAGCGATATTGGACATTGTACCTTATGGTGTTGATGATCAACTAGTGGAAAGAGGAATTGCCGGGTTTGTCGATTATCGGTATTCCGGCGAGGTGAGTTTGGCAAGTGATGATCCCAACCATATCTCGGTTGCTTTTTTGGACTCCCTGGGAAATATTGCCGGAACAGCTGATTTTGATCGTTTTGGAAAGTTAGAAGAGTATTCTCAGAATTTTTATGGGGCTGCAGGTGAACTGGTTAAAACTAACTATTATGGAACAAGAGGGAAATTGCTGTGGAGCAAAGGCTTTTGTTATGATATCTCAGGACGTTTGGTAGAATGCATCGAATATGCGGGAGATGGGAAGGTTGATGGAAAATCACTTTATTTTTACAATGATGAGGGGTTATTGTATAAAGTTCGTCAATTGGATCATGAAGGCCGTTTGTCATTCTGGAGAATTATCAGGTATTCTGACCAAAAGGTGCCTGAGCACGTTAGCTTAAAGCAGGCCCGGGGTTTTACCATGAGCAACATTACATTTCATTATGATACGGAAGGGGTACTTAAGGAAAAGAAGGTTTTTGCTGGTTTGAAAGGACAGATTTCCGGCGAAGAATTTGAATATGATAATCATCTTCTTTATCAAAGAAGATCATATAATAACGGGAGTCTGGATGCTGTCACTGTGCGTCGTTATGTTTATGATGGCATGAGACGGGTTCTTAAAAAAGAAGGACTTGAAACGGGGGGGATTATTTTTCATGAATATAGTCCTGATACACTCCTGTATGGATATCAATCAAAAGCTACCTTTCCCGGAGGAAAACTTCAATTAGTAAGTCATCTGCAAAAAATGGTTGCTATGCCTGAAGGAGTCTTGCAGCAAGGTGTTGTAATTGTTGGGTTTACGGTCAGGGAAAATGGGAAACTTAGAAAGATCAGGATAGAAAAAGGATTGTCCTCAATGATTAATGAGAAAGCTATTGAAATAGTTCGTCGTATGCCGCGTTGGAAACCTGGTTTCGACAGTGAAGGAGCACCCCAAAATACTGAAGTCTATCTCCCGTTGATCTTTGTGAAATAGCACTTTATTGATCTCTACTATAGATTTGTTTGCAATTTATTTTGAAACCTACCTATTAGTAAGTATGTTTGTATATTCATGATGCCGAACTAATTTACTTTAATGCGTGAAAGGAATGTCATTAACCCGAGAAAAAATAATTGAGCTGGGAGAAAGCTTTATTCTGACAAAAGGATACAATGCCTTTAGTTATCAGGATATTTCCCGTGAACTGGGGATGAAGAATGCTGCTATACACTATTATTTTCCGTCTAAAGCCAACTTAGGGACAAGCATTGTCAGAACTAATATTCAGCGCTTTGAGGAGATGGTAGAGAACATGGAAACCAGAGGGTTTAGTGAATGGCAACAGTTGGAGTCATTTGTGAAAGTATACATTAAAAGTAACCGGGAAGGGAAATTGTGTTTGTTGGGATCTTTGGGGCCTGATTTTGCCACGCTTCATGAAAATACTCAAAAGGAACTGAAAAAGATGACAGATATTATCCTCAACTGGCTGACAGGCCTGCTGTCAGCAGGACGAAATAATACTGTTTTTAGTTTTCATGGGGATGCACATCACTATGCGGTACGCTTTTTATCTGACCTGGTTGCCAGTCTTCAGCTGTCACGCGTAGTTAGTTCAATGGATTACAAAGCTTATTGTAATACTTTACTGGAGGGATTGAAACCCTGATTTTTTTTGTCGACAATGCTTACTTATTAGTAAGTATATAGTAATTAAAAAATGCGTGAATATGAAAAGAGCAGTTATAACCGGAATGGGGGCAGTAACCCCGCTGGGAAATAATGTGAGTGATTTCTGGAAGGCATTGCAAAGTGGACAAAGCGGTGCTGCGCCTATCTCACGTTTTGATGCATCCAATAACAAAACACAGTTTGCCTGTGAGGTGAAAAATTTTGATCCACTAAACTATGTAGAAAAGAAAGAAGCCCGGAAGCTGGACTTATTCACCTTATATTCTTTGGCTGCTGCAGAAGAATGTATCAAAGATGCTGGCATTAATGAGGAGTGCGATCTTAAGAAAGCTGCTGTTTTGATTGCTACCGGAATTGGTGGAATGGAAACCTTCCAGAATGAAGTGCTGAAGTTTGGAGAGAATCCTGACGTTCCTCGTTTTAATCCATTTTTTATCACCAAAATGATTCCCAATATTGCTGCCGGTCAGATTTCAATCAAATATGGCTTTCGAGGGATTAGCTATGCCATCAGTTCCGCTTGTGCTTCTTCCAATAATGCCATTGGCAATGCCCTTGATCTTATTCGCATGGGGAGGGCCAACATGGTTTTGGTGGGGGGATCGGAGGCCCCGGTTTCGCAAGCTGCCATCGGTGGATTTAACGCCATGAAAGCCATGTCCACGATGAACGATTCGTACACCACCGCCTCCCGACCATTTGATACCTCGCGGGATGGGTTTGTGCTGGGCGAAGGAGCAGGAATTTTGATGGTAGAGGAATTGGAACATGCAGTGAAACGTGGCGCCCGTATTTATGGCGAATTGGCAGGATATGGTGCGGCTTCAGATGCCTACCATGTGGCAGCTTCTCATCCCGATGGTAAGGGTGCTGCCCAGGCTATGTCAGATGCTTTGGAAGATGCAGGTCTCAAACCGGCTGAAGTAGATTATATCAATGCACATGCAACATCTACTCCGGTGGGGGACATCAGTGAGTGTAAGGCTATTGGACAAGTGTTTTCTTCCTCACTGGCTCATGTTCAGATAAGTGCTACCAAGTCGATGACCGGACATTTACTGGGAGCTGCCGGGGCAGTGGAGGCCATTGCTTGTGTTAAGGCCATGGAACAGGGTGTAGTGCCCCCTACAATCAATTTAGATGAGAGGGATTCAGAAATCAGCTCAGTATTTCAGTTGACAGACAATGAATGTGTTAGCCGGAAAGTGGAAGTGGTTCTGAACAATACATTTGGTTTTGGAGGGCATACTTCTACTACTGTGTTTAGGAAATTCGAGTAATCAATAGCTATAGAATAAAAGCTTAATGAGCAGAAATAATGATGTTGCTTATCTACCTATTGGTTTGTCTGCCAGCAATACATGGTTTTCTGTTACCATAGAGAACGGGAGTGTACATTTTATTTGTATACTCCCTTTTTCTGAATGGTTGTATTCTATTGTGCCCGGTTAAATTGTAATTACGATGGTTATTCTATTTTTTCTACAGCATCCCAGTCATCAGTTCTAAAAGGAGCCGCAGGTAATCCTTCCTTATTAATCAGGTTGCAATCAGGATTGTTGGCCCAGCCATAGCGGACGGCTACCGGTTCTCTGACTTCCTCAGCTGACACGATTACTTCGTTGCCTTTAAGGGAGGCTTTTGCCCAATGAAATTGCTGGTCTTTCCCTGCAATGGCAAAGCCTTTTAATGTTTTTCCATCCCTTATGGATAATCCGGAACCCACTTCTGAAAAACTTACTCTGATGTGCTTGTTATCCACTTCGAAGTTTTTGAACATCGGGCCTGATGCCTGAATTTTTTGGTCATAAATCATTTTTTTGGCAACCAGAGAAAGCCGTCGTCCAACCTCTTGTTTGTTGAGTGGATGAATATTGTCGGCATCACCAATGTCAATGATACAGGCCATTCCTGTATTGGGGAGTTTGAGCGTTTCGGTTTGAGATTCCCTCAACAAAGCCCAGTTGCTTTCTACGGGAACAGTATCCCGCTTCATATAATTGGCCAGTTGGACGTACATAAACGGTAAATACCCTTGTTGCCATCGGATTCGCCAGTCATTGATAAGCATCGGGAATAGTGTCCGGTAGTCATAAGCTTCGTCCACATTGTTTTCGCCCTGATACCAGATAAAACCTTTGATGCCATAAGGAACGACAGGGGCAATCATAGCGTTGTAAAGGAATGAGTGGTATTGATGGTAGTTGTTGATGAAAGGTATTTCGGGTTCCAGGTCTTTTTGATATTTCCAGGTGCCTGTGATGCTGATTTTTTTCTCTCCATCAGAAATGTACATCTCTTCGGCAGGAGGATTGAATCCGCCACCACCCCAAAGAAAAGCCATGCGTACCGTGAGTTTATTGGATCCGGCCTTTATGAGGGAGTCCGGGATGGAATAAATATGCTCTGGTTCTGCATTCCAGATGGTTTTGCAGATTTCTTTACCGTTAAAAAAGAGGGTGTAATTCAATTCCGGATGTCCCAGGTTGATGGTCAGATTGTGTCCCTTCATCGTTTTAGGGATATTGACTTCTTTGCGTAGCCAAACCATTCCTTCATAGTTTGGCATGTCCATGTTTTTCAGGGTTTGTGGCATTTGTATCTCAGTCCATTGCGAATCATCAAAATCAGGATTTGGATAGATTTGATCGCTTTGGTTTTGTGGGTTGTAAACAATTTCCCAGAAGCGGATCAGATCCAGACTGTCTTTTACAAAATGTTGTGGCGTGATGGTATCATTGCTAAGAACTTTGGTTCGGGAGATGTGTGATGAAAGGAGCATCTCACGGCTGGTCCATGCTTCCACAGGCGTGCCGCCCCAGGTTGACTGAAGTATTCCGATAGGTATGCCAAGCTCCTTGTGAAGTTCTCTGGCAAAATAGTAACCTATCGCCGAGAAATCCCTGACACTCGTTGAATCGCACCGTTGCCATTGCCCGCCTTTGATGTCTTCCTGCGGAGTGATGGTTTTGTTATGTTCCACCTTAAAGAGTCTGATGTTGGGAAATTGAGCATTCAATATTTCCTCATC
>DHQK01000091.1:6018-13519 GCA_002411085.1 Marinilabilia sp. UBA5340
TATACGTCACCAATCAACACGTCATTGAAAGTGATAACGGGGTTGTTATTATCATCTTCGAATATTTCAAGACGGAAAGGGCCGCCGGCTTTTAGTTGAGGAAGGCGAATCATCCACCTTCCGTCCTTTCCTGCAAATGCCGAGGCTTTATTTCCTGCGAGCATAACGGTGACTTGTGTTCCCGGTTTGCCTTCTCCCCAAACAGGTATGTGAGTGTTTCTTTGCAAAACCATGTGATTGCTGAATACTTTCGGGAGAGATACCTGTGCAAAAGTAGTTGCAGCTATCAGGAAGAATGCAGCTATAACTGTGAGCCTGAAAATCCATGTAGTTTGACTTTTCAGGGAAAGGCGATGCTGATGTGTTGTCATCTCTGTTTGAGCTTAAAATGAATTAATAGATTGCTCAGGGGAGATCAATAAGTGGTCTGTGGTGTGGCAAATATAAGGGAAATGAAGAAAATTCTTGTGACCCAACGGGAAAATAATGTTTTATTCGGTGATAAATAGAAGAGTATTATCTGAATCGGTCTCAATGATTTTATTTTAGTAAGTCTTCATATTCTGCAGAGGTCACATAAAATGAGGCGGGGGATGTTCCCCCTGAGTGTATATCTATCTTGATCGAGGCAATCACTTTTATTGTAGGCATGAGTGGGGTGTCTTATTTGACAACAAATTTCTGGAATTGAAACTTGTTTCGGAAGTTTATTCTAAGCCTATATTCTGTGCATAATTTTTAATTTCCGGATAATGAAATATATGATTTCCCTTTAGATCCGAGTTGGTTGCATGTACCATCGCTTTTGCTACATCTGCTGCTTCAATTGGTTTCATACGGGCAGGAATCAGAAATGAGAGCGGTTTCATAATCCATTTTCCGAGGGATTCTGCGATTCTGGTTTCGTTTCTTTTCCCGAGGAGCAGTGAAGGTCGGACAATCACCAGGGTGGGAATGCTTTGTTGCTGAACAGCTTCTTCCATCTCTCCTTTGAGGCGGGTGTAGAAATTGTTGCTGTTGTTGTTAGCCCCAACGGCAGAGACTACAGCGAAGGAATTGCATCCTGTTTCTGCAGCAAAACGGGCGGCATTGACAGGGATGTCGAAGTCCACTTTGCGGTAGGCGGTTTTGTTGCCGCTGACCTTTTTGTTGGTTGTTCCTACCGCACAGAAAACCACATCGCTCCCCCTGATCGCTTCTTTGAAAGCTGCTTCATCTTCAAAATTGATAACCAGCTCTTCTGTTTTGGGGTTTTTGTAACCTGCAGTACGGCGACCGATTACTTTTATCGTGTTGAAAGTATCCGATATCTGGAGTTGTTGCAAAAGGTGACTGCCGATGAGTCCGGTCGCTCCTATGATGGTTGCGGTTTTTTGTGTCATGTGTTTTTTTTAATAGAACAGGAGGGCTGATTAATTGTTTGCTGTTATTGCCTTACAAATTCCGGATTCAGCTCTTCTGTAACTGAAGACGGAGTCATGGAACCAAAAATACCAAGACCGTTTTCAACATTGGAATAAATCTGGATTTTTTCTGCAAAAGGATCTCCGTCAACGGCCTCCTGCTGAGCCAGAGAATACATAAACCGGAAGAGGGATTCGTCATAGCTGTTTACTACAAATTCAACTTCTCTGCTCTGACTTTCATCAAGCCTGTAATTGCGTGAAATATCCATATTGAATTGCAGCATGGAACTGCTCTCATTTTCTGTGGAACAATAGGCTCTGCTGGCATAGTTGTCATAGTCATAATCATCGATAACATAATCGCCCCAGTCTTTAAGGAACTTAATGGTTCTGTTGTTAGAGTGAAAGTCAAGATTTTCCTGCTCAATGCCCAGTGTGTCCAAGATCTGAAAATAACTGTCATAAATGAATTCAGAGCCGTCGTCATGGGTGCTGGTAACTTCAATGCAATCCATTGTTGCGTTGAAGTAATCCAATACCGGAGCTCCAAAACTTACGGATATTCCGAACCATTGGGTCTGGTTGTCCAAATTAAGATCAAGAGTGTATTGTGCATTTTTTTCAGGTGGACAAGTGGGGCAGTCTTCAACCGGTTTGTTGATTATCCCCCGGTTGGTCACCGAGAAGTCAATGGGCATCGGCAATTTTGTTGTTGCTTTTGCTGTTTCAAATCCGTCGGCCCTTACCTCGATTTTATAGGTGCTTCCGGGGGCGGGGTGTTGGTTCTTAATGATGTAATAACCATTCCCAATGGATTCGGGAGAAGGAAGCGGATTGTCATCTTCATAAATCAGGACTTCCGCCTCGTTGACATAGGTGATTTCGCGGTGCGGATTATATGTTCTGCTGCTGGTAATGTTGACTTTGATTACACTGTCGGGATGCAAAATCGAATTGACTACAAGTCGGGGACTTTTTTCATCAAATTCAAAATCGTTTACATACTTTTCACAGCCCACAATTACTGCTGCCAGGCTGAGAAGCATTATTGAAAAATTGAATATTTTGCTCATTGGGTGTGGTTTTTAGGGTTAAAACTTTATACTCCAGCGTACATAAGGAATGATGTTGAAGATGCTTAATTGTTTGAGTCGGGTTACCTCCTGCTGTGTGGTTTCGTCCCACTCCGTATCATTGTAAATCATAAATGGATTGTTGCGACCATACGCATTGTAAAGGCCAAAACTCCAGGTTCGATCCACCCGTTTCTTCTTCTTGTGGAAGTTGATTCCTACATCCAAGCGATGATAATCGGGCATCCGGTAATTGTTTCTGTTTTCGAAGTGGTCGATTTCTCCATAGTCGGAATAATAATGCTGAGTATTATCCTCGCGAAAGAAACCAAATACTGACCTGTAACTTTCATCTTCAATGGTCAGCGGATATCCTGTTCGATAAACCCAGGTTACCCCCATATCTGTTTTTTCTGAGAAGCGAATTGTTGAAACTACTGAAAGGTTATGCCTTGCATCATATTTAAACGGAAACTCTTTACCGAAACTGATATCGTCAAACTTACGATTGGCCCAGGAGAGGGTTTAGCCTACCCATCCGGAGAGTGTACCTCCGTGTTTCTGTGTCAGTAATTCCAACCCATAGCTTTTCCCGGTACCGCTGGTCACCAGGTCTTCCCAGTTGCCCTGGTTCAGTTCAAAAAAACTGGCTCCTTCTTTATAATCGATGAGGCCGTTCATCTTTTTATAGTAACCTTCCAGGGAAATCTCATAATCAGGATGAGGCGAATATGATAATCCGAGCGCGCCCTGCCATGAATCCTGAGGTTTTATTTTTTTAGTTGCCGGCACCCACAAATCGGTTGGTAATCCCATGGATGAGTTGGCCAACAGATGCAGGTACTGTTGCATTTGTGAGTAGGAGGCTTTTACGGACATCCGGTCAGTTAGCATCACTCTTGCCGATAACCGGGGCTCAAGGGATTGGTACGTTTGTCCCTGAACGTTGAAAACAGAGTAATGAAGACCAATGTTAAACTTCAGAATGTCATTGACGGTGATGTCATCTTCCGCGTAGAGTAGAAATTCGTTGGCTTCCAGGTTTTTATTGCCATAAGTGGTGTCGGTGACGGCTTCGTTATTTAGGTAGCTCTCCTGGTTTACCGTCACTCCGGGAGAGAAGTAGTGCAAAGTGTTTTGAGCGCCAAAACGTATGTGGTGAGCCGGAGAGGGAAAGAAGTCAAAGTCTGCCCTTACACTGTAATCCTGTATGCGACTGTAGTATTCATAGTAAAAGTCGGAGCGTTCTTTTTCGTTGGTTTGATTGGAAATCTGTTCCTCCTCATAATCTTCAAAGATGCTGAATTTGTAATTGCTGATGGTTCCCGTGAAGTTGGCAAACAGCCGGTTGTTGATGATGTAGTTCCAGCGCAATGCTCCTGTGGTGTTGCCCCATTGGATTCCGGCTTTGTCTTTGCTTTTATAGGTAAATGTTTCGTATCCCTGATCCCACACATCCTCTTCCTTGTATTCATACTTATCGTTCATGAAAAACTTGTCCTTCCCGGTGTAGAGACTTAGGTAGAGGCGGTGTTTGTCATTGAATTTGTGGTTTACTTTTGCGTTGAAATCCTGCAGGAAATAACCAAACCAGTAGTTTTCATCGTCCGACTCATTGTTGACTTTCATTTGTATAGGATAGGACAAGATGTCGATGTAAGAACGTCTGCCTGAAACCATAAAGGAGGTTTTGTCCTTCACGATAGGCCCTTCCAGTGTTAGTTTTGATGATATCAGACCAATGGAGGCTTCTCCCTTAAATTCTTTGTTGTTGCCTTCTTTCATTCTGATGTCCAGGACGGACGAGAGTCTGCCTCCGTAGCGGGCCGGAAAACCTCCTTTGGTCAGGGTAACATTTCTGATGGCGTCGGAATTAAAAACCGACATGAAACCAAACAGGTGATTGACATTGTAAACGGGGACTCCATCCAGCAAAATCAGGTTTTGGTCGGGACTTCCACCTCTGACGTAAAAACCGCTTGTTCCCTCGGTTCCTGCCTGTGTCCCCGGCATCAGCTGCAGTGTTTTGATGATGTCTGTCTCACCCAGTAGTGCAGGTACAATCTCTGTTTTAGATGGACTAAGGTGGATGGTACTCATCTCGGTGCTTTTGATATTCTGAAGTGGCCCCTGAGCTGATACAACCACCTCTTCCAGTTCTATTACCGGTTGCAGAGCTACATTAAGAGTGGTGTCTTTGCTGAGGTTGAGTTCTGTCCGGAAAGTTTTATATCCTGTAAAGGAAACGGTAAATGGGACAGATCCACCGGGTTGAGTGAGACTGTAAAAGCCGTAAACATTGCTGGTGGTTCCGGTTAGCGTTTCTGAGTTATAGATATTTGCTGATAATAGTGGTTCTCCGGTATCGGCATCTGTAACGGTACCACTGATAGTGAATGACTGTCCATAGGTGCCGGCAGTCAAAGCTGTTGCGAACAACAGACTAAGAAGTAGGCTTCTCATTTCCTGGTTAGGGTTTATGTTAGTGAATCAAATTTGAAAATTTCGATCCAAATATAATGCCAGATTTTGAATTATGTTATATAGCAAATGATAATAAAAGTGAAAAAATCAATTTCTGAAAGGCTAAAAACTTGAGATTTCTTTACCGCGTTACCAAAAATGGAGTTTTGTAAAACTCATAACATCAATGGGTTAATGGATCGATGGTTGCTCCCATTCGGGAACCTCTTTCATGTTAAGCTTAACGAGGTTGTCTCAAAAGCGAAATACTCCAAAGGTTTGTCATGTTGAGCAAAGTCGAAATGTCTGTCTTTCAAATGAAAAGATTCTTCGATAAGCTGTCAATGACAGATTTTTTCAACAATCGGAAGTCAAGGTTGTAATTGTTGGCCCCCATTCGGGGACCTGATTCCAATCGTTTATCCTTACCCCGGGTTATCGACCCGGGGTAATTCAAATTTGCCCCTTTCAGGGACGAGCCAATTCTGTCATTTACACATTATTNNTGGACTTTTGAGACAGCCTCTTATTGACTGGTATGGATCTTGGATTCAAATTTGCTCCCTTCGGGGGCGCAACAATTCCCATTATGCCTCAAAATTTATTTGAGGTAGGCACTCGTGATGACGAGGGCTTGCAGGTTCAGGAGGAGGGATGAGACTATTTCTCCGTTGCCGTCCACAGAACAGCTCCTTTCAGATGTTGTAAAAACAATGGATTATGGTATAATTCCGGTTCATGCCCCAGCGCGGTCTGGAATACTTTCCCCTTGCCCACCATTTTGTACCATACCAACGGATGGTCTCCCATTCTTTGTTGGGCTCCTTCAAACCAGCGGTTGTCGTCCACATCATAAGAGTCTTCATCAATAGAAATCAGCACCTGCACATCTTCCCGCGGATTGCGGTCAAAACTGTACCATTCGTCTGTAACGATCCAGGTTGAATCGGGGAAATGTGCTGTGGCAGGATGGGAGCGATCCTCAATGATGAGTTTTCCTTGCTGTGATGGCGGATGCCCGACAAAAGAGGCTCCGATGGCTTCAACATACCATGGCCAATCATATTCGGTGTCTGCTCCGGTATGCAGGGCCAGCAGTCCGCCTCCCTTTTCAACATAATCTTTTAATGCTTCCTGTTGGTCTGCATCCAAAATGTCTTTGGTGGTATGCACAAATATCACCAGGTCGAATGTTGATAATTTTTCGGGAGTAAAGATTTCTCCTTCTTCTGTTGCAGTTATCTTCCAGTTATTTTGTTGTGCCAGTTGGCCCAAAGCTACAAGACTTTGGGGGATGGCTCCGTGCCGGTATCCGGCAGTTTTAGAGAATGCCAGAATTTCAAGATCAGGAGTTTGATTTTGTGAATTGGTGGTAGTTGTTGCTATCATAAATAGGAAAAGTATTAAATGTAATGCTCGTTTCATGGTTTTAAATTTTTTCGGATGGAAAGGGAAGAGTCCTGGGTGATTCAGGGAATCATTAGTTAATTGGAAAGATAATGATTTTTTTACAAATATGGCTGCTTCTTATTCTATCTAACTCGCCCATGTAACCCAAAAGAGTTTTCTCCGTTTAAAAAATGAATTGTAATCTGATTCCTCCTCAGAATAAATGGATACGGGAAGTTGAACCCGGCGTTTGTTGGTTGCGAATCAGGTTTTTGGGGGACTTTATACAGCGGGAAATACATATTTATGGAGAACCATGTGATCAGGATGCTTCTCAGTCGAATTGAGGAGTTTGGGGATGAAGAGATTATTCGTTTCAGAGAAAAAACAAAAAAATCGTGGAGTTGGAACCAGCTTGGTGAAAAAGTGGAGCAGGTGTTGTCCGGACTTCATATTTTGGGTAGCCGGGCAGGTGATAATGTTGGAATTATCAGTCAAAACAGGGCCGAATGGCTTCTGACCGATTTGGGCATTATGGCCAACCGAGGAGTTACAGTACCACTGTATGCAACCTCTTCTATGGATCAGATTCGTTACATTCTGAACGAGACAGAAATCAGAACTCTTTTTGTTGGTACCTGTGAGCAAAAAGAAATGTTGAAATGCCTTCTGGATGAAGACAATATGTTGGAGCAGATGGTGGTGTTTGATGAATGTAATACAGTGGATGACCGGATTTTTTCGTTTTCCTCATTTCTTGAATTGTCTCAAAAGCAAGGTCTTCATATTTCCATTTCAGATAACATCTCTGATTATCATTCTGATGATTTGGCAACCATTATTTATTCATCGGGAACGACCGGAGAGCCCAAGGGGGTGATGTTGAAACATTCTCATTTTGTGAATACCTGGAAAATTCATCAGGAACGACTTGATGTCTCATCGGAAGATGTATCCCTGAGTTTTCTTCCTTTAAGTCATGTTTTCGAGCGTTTATGGACACATTTCATGCTTTTCAGCCGCGTTGTTAATGTTTTTTTGGATGATCCGCGTGATGTGGTGAATGCCCTGCGTTAGATAAAACCTACCATGATGTGTGCTGTTCCACGTTTTTTTGACAAGACCTATCAGGGTATTCAGGAGGAGATGATGCGGTGGTCACCGGTTAAA
>DHQK01000091.1:13797-14476 GCA_002411085.1 Marinilabilia sp. UBA5340
GAGAAACTGGTCTTTCGAAAATTGCGTGGTGTCTTTGGTGGAAACATAAGATTTATGCCATGTGCAGGAGCTGCCCTGAGTACCGAAATTCTTAAGTTTTTTCACGCCTTTGGGTTGTTTGTGACATATGGCTATGGCCTGACAGAGACCTCAGCCACCGTTTCCTGTTTTCGCGAGGATGTGTATTCATACGGAACATGTGGCTCAGTAATGCCGGGAGTGGAGGTGAAAATTGGTGACAATAGTGAAATCCTTGTCAGAGGAGCCAGTGTTTTCAGTGGCTACTACAAAAAAGAGCAGGAAACAGCAGAGGTGATGACCGATGGTTGGTTTCATACCGGAGACGAAGGCAAGTTGGATGAAAACGGCGACCTGATTATGACTGATCGTATCAAAGATCTTATGAAGACTTCAGTAGGGAAGTATGTGTCGCCTCAGAAAATAGAAACACTTCTTCAGCAACAGGAACTTGTGGAACAGATTGTGGTGGTGGGTGATAACCGCCCTTATGTAACTGCCCTTATTGTTCCCCTCTTGAGTAAACTAAAAGAGCTGGCGTTGCAACGAAATATTGAGGTTCAGGAGGAGAATGATTTACTGTCCCATCCCCATGTGCTGGAGGCTTTTGAGGATCATATTCATGAAGTGCAGCACAATTGTTACCGGCAACTAAATATGT
>DHQK01000005.1:0-4683 GCA_002411085.1 Marinilabilia sp. UBA5340
GGATTTTGTGTCAGTGAGAACATAGACGAAGAGGGGGTATTCTTCTTTTTTGAAAAATGGTTGGGATATAAACCAGAGGTTGAAATACAGAAAATGGCACTTAAATAATGTCGCTGCGAATAGTAAGGCATACGTAATTTCTTGTCAGCAGACATTAAATAAATGCCATTTTTTTTAAGTCAATTGAGAAATTTCATTGATTCCAGGCCATCTTATATGAGTGGTAGCAAAGGAACAATGGCTTAGAAATCAGATAATGAAACTTTCATGATAACTTGATTTAAAGGTGGAGTATTAAATTGCGGGTTTCTCTACATTTTAATCCATCAGGAGGCTGATGTAGAGCTAAAACCCGGATTTCAATTCCTCCAGGCCTTCTTCAAGAGAAATGATGTCTTCATATCCCAGTTCTTCTCTTGCTTTCTTATCTGAAATAGTGTATTCAGTGCCTTGCATGTGAATCATTTCTGCATCGATAGGAGGTGGCCCCTGCTTTCTCATAATCTTCCAAAAAATGGGTAAAACATAACCCATGGCCAGCGCCATACTTCTGTTCATGCTTTTCCTGGGAGGCTCCAGCCCCTGTGTTGCCAGTATGCTTGTAAGAAATTCCCTCCATTCAACATGGTTCTGATCAATGATGTAATACATTTCTCCAGCTCTCCCCTTTTGGTATGCCAGCAATATTGCATGACAGAGGTTTTTGACGTGGCTAATGGGTATTTGGTATCTACCCTGGTTGAACCATGCCAGTTTGTTTTCCCGGGTAGCTTCTATCAGTAGCTTTATGACACTGCCTTTTCCCCAAACCAATGGAGGCCTTAGAATGACGGTTTGAAATGTTTCTGAGTTGTTTTTTTCAACGATTTTCTCAGCCAGTATTTTTGTCTTTCTGTAGTTGCCTCCTGGCAGTCCCGAAAAACTGAGAGTTTCATCGGCATTATAGACTGGTTTTCCTCTTAAAATAATGGCAGCGGTGCTGATGTAGATGAATTTGGGAACTTTAGCTTTTTTTGCGGCTTCTATCAGTTTTTCGGTGCCGTCAACATTTATATTATAGACATATTCGTATCCTTTCCAAAAATCCGTAGCCGAAGCCAGGTGAAAAACCGCCGAACACCCTTCAAGGTCTGCTGCTAAACGATCTGTTTCTTTCATGTCCACAGAGATTGGTGTGGCTCCGAGATTTTTGACTTTGTCGGCTGATTCTTTTGATCTTGCCATGGCTAATACTTCATGGCCTTCCTCAATTAGTCGGGTGATCAGGTTGCTGCCAACAAAACCTGAGCCGCCTGTAATAAAACACTTCATAATTTTTATTCTTTTGTTGTTTTAAAATAAGTAGTCACTCCGTGAGCATACTTCCCTTTAAGAGGGATCGTTTGTGAGAATAATTATTAATCCTCATCGGTCACTTTTTCGACATTTTGGCTGCCAGGGTTATTCTGAATTTAATCTAAAAAGTGTTGACAAAATACATTTGTTGTGACAAATATAAAAAACTTATTTGTCGTGACAAATATTTTCAGTACATTAGCAAAGAATGTTTTTAGAGGTGTCTGCTTATGTTTGTTTTCGGTGACTGTCTCCGGTTTGGTTAAAAAAAGTATTTTAGTAGAATGGAGGTTCAACTTGAGGATATTGTCAATCACAGGATTTCGATGCTTTCAGTATTGATGAAACGTCATGTTTTTAAAATCCTTGGTGAGAGAGATTTAGATATTACTCCTGACCAATGGGTGGTAATGTATTATCTATGGCAGGAAAATGGCCTTTCAATTGGAGATATTGCCAACAGGTCAAAAAAGGATTTTGCCAATGTTACGAGGATTGTAGAGAAGTTGAAAAGAAGAGGGTATGTCAACAAAAAGAAGAGTGAAAAGGATGGTCGAATCTATCATGTTTTTATATTACCGAAAGCTGATGAAATAAAGGAGGAAATTCAGGATTGTTGGCAGAAGGCTTCCGATGCTGTTCTATATGGTATAACCCTGTCGGAACAACAGCAGTTGATGACGATTCTTTGCAAAATGGAAAAGAATGTGTTGAAGAGTCTGGAAGGATAGAATTTAGATCAGCATTGGCAGTGAATGTCAATTTCACAGATAAAATAAATTATCTCACTTTAAAATTAATATGTTATGTCACAGCTCACAGCAGAAATGAAGGAAATGATAGGTGCTCAGCAATGCTTTCATGCCACAGTTAGCAAGGAGGGGATTCCTAATAATGCGCCAAAACGTTCTACACGTGTTTTTAATGATGAAACCCTGATTTTTACTGAAGGGGTAGGAGGTAAGACTTATCAGAATATTTTAGATGGTTCCAAAGTAGCCGTTGCTGTTGTTAATCGCGAAGTTTTAGATGGATACAGATTTATTGGAACGCCAAAAATTTTGGATGAAGGGGAGATTTATGATAAAGCGGCGGAAATGTCTCTTCAGGCAGGAATGCCAAAGCCCAAAGCAGTAATTTTGATAAAGATTGATGAAATACACAGTTTGAAGCCTGGTCCCATGGCTGGAAAAAAGATAGGCTGATTTTGCTCCAGTTTTTTGAAGAATTCATCAGACCAGGTACTTAGGTGAATTTTATGCTGATGAACGATTCAGTGGATATGGGAAGAGATGCTTTCAAACCACCTGAATGTTAATGATCAGTATCTTTCACAGATGTTGAAGGATTCAATAGCACAGGGGGTTGCTGTCGAAGTGTGCGGTACCTGTATGCCCCGATGCGGAATATACATGAATTATCCCTATTTTGAAAGAGCGAATAAATCAACCATGGGCTTCCTGGCCGATTGGGTCATAGAGAGTGACAAGGTGATAACGTTTTAAGTGTGACCAGAAAAAAATGGTTTAGGAGTCTGGCTCCGTAAATTCAATACAATCTTCGGAAGGTGTATAAACACCAGCAGCCTGCTGGTAAACAAGAGTTGCTCCCAAATGGCCTGTATAAACCAGGAAGCCGGTACCTGAAATGATCAATGCAATTATTATGGTTCGAAGTATTTGTTGAAATTTCTTCACCAGATTGAAATGATCGATGACTATAAGTGCTGATGCGGCAGAAAAGAGCCATGCAACAGTAAATGCCCCATTTTCGTGATCTTCTAATATGGTGGGATCGCAAAGCTGCCGGGTAACTACAGCATCGGCTAAACTGCCTGTGTAAACAGCAACCCATGCTCCCAGAGTTCCGGTAATTAAGAGTGCTTTCCCGGTAAACAGGAAGTTGCTTCTTTTTGTCCAGTAACCTGCAATGATAAAAATTGTGGCGAACGATAATAGGGCAACCGGAAAATGAACGGTAAGCGGATGCCATATTATCGTTCGCCAAAAATCCGGTAATTGCTCCATGTTATTCAAGAATTTTGACAGACTTTGGATCAAGACGTTTACCGACCTTTTCAACAGTGACTTCTACTTTTTGTCCTTCTGTCAGAGATGAAAATGGTTTCTCTTCTCTATCTTGTGTGAGCTTTGTTTCATCTGTAAAATAGAGTTCCAATGTTTTTCCGTCACTGGTTTCCACATAGATTTCTGTTTTTTCTGCTTCAACTTCTTTTATAGTTCCCTCGTAGGTGCCGGAGTCAACTACATCTGTTTTTCCTCCACATGCACTGACAATAAAGGCCAGGGCAAAAAATACTGAATAAAAAAGTTTCTTTCTCATAATGATTTTTTTGTTTGTTGGTCTGAATTCTGGATAAATTTCTGTCTTTTTTAATTCTGTTTCAAGTACTAACAATGATTTTGGCTTCCTGTTTAGTTATTATATGAAAAATTTAACGTGAACTTAGCCGGGTGACGAAATATGTTTTTTGTTTGCAGGTGCAATGGAGCGGATTCCCCCTCTTCTTTTAATTTCATCCGTATAAAATTTATTAATTAAGGTCGGATGGAACTTGCATGCAAGAACTTATTCATATTCTTTTGAGGCAATCACTGCCATGCTCGTTTCACTAAATTAAACCACATTTTGTTTTGTCTTATTTTTCCGGTTTGGATTAAAATTAGAAATAAACCATAATCCCTGAGGTTAATTGTTTGCTTGAAATTACTATCTTTGATTTTCCGGAAAGAATAAATTTAATTTACAGGCAACTAAATGTTTTTAATAGGCATTACAGGCAGTTTTCTTCCTTATTTGATTCTTCTGGGGATGGCTTTTTTGTTTTCAATGCAAGTCACTTCCCGGTCTGATGATGCTGTGTTCAACTCTGACGAAACTTCGGTTGCTTCTAATCATCATCTATACATTTCGGTGACTTCTTTGACGTTGACTGATGGTGATTATCTGTTCGCTTATGACGGCGGGCAATATGCTTCGGAGTGTTCACCAAATGGTGGAGTAGGGATGCATATTCCCGATTGTAATCCAGTGGTAGAAATTGCGAAATTGTCTGTTAATAAATTGTCCAAGGTAGAGGTTGATCTGCTTTTGTCTGAGCAGTTGTTTGAATATTCTTTTTCGGGGTTGTCTCCTCCGTTTGCATTGTCTTGATATTTAACAGGGATCTTTTTTCCTTGAGTCTTGTCACCAGTTTACATTGTAAGAATTTTCATTTTTTTTACCGACCGTCAATATGATTGGAATCATCGGTTTAAGCCATAAATCTGCTTCCCTGGATGTGCGGGAGTGTTTTGCTTTCAATAAGGATGATGTGACCGCATTGTC
>DHQK01000005.1:5022-8060 GCA_002411085.1 Marinilabilia sp. UBA5340
TCAGATGCGGTGGTTCATTTATTCAGGCTGATTTCCGGCCTGGAGTCTATGGTAGTTGGAGAATATCAGATCGTTTCCCAGATAAAAGAAGCTACTGCCCATGCACGTGAACAGGGAAGTTTGGGTAAAGTACTCGACCGGCTTTTTACGAAAGCACTGGAAGTGGGCAAACTGGTACGTACCCGCACCGGAATCAGTAAAGGAGCTTTTTCGGTGAGTTACGCCGCCGTGGAAAAGTGCCGGGCTCATTTTTCTGACCTGGATCAACGAAAGATTCTGCTGGTTGGAGCGGGAGAAACCGGTGAGTTGGTAGTGAAAAATCTTTATAAGAGGGGATGTCGTTTTATCTCCATTGCAAACCGTACCATAAAAAAAGCAGAGCAACTTGCTGATCGGTATGGAGCCGATATAATTCCTTTTGATAAACTTTCGGATGCGGTGTCCAATGCAGAAATTGTTATTTCTTCCGTTTCCGGAGAGCATCTGATCAATAAAGAGACCATATCTCATTCTCCTGATCATAAAATAATGATGATTGATTTGGGAGTGCCCCGGAATATTGATCCTGCATTAGGGCTTCTAAAAAATCTTAAGTTGCTGAACATTGATGACCTGCGGCAGGTGGTGATTCAGAATGAAGAGAAAAAGAAAAGTTACTTCAGTATTGCTGAAGAAATAATTGCCATTAAAAGCGACGAGTTTCAGGACTGGCTGATGAGCCTGCGCTTGGCTCCTACTATCCGGTACATTGTGTCTTCCGTGAGACAAATGCACGACGACGGGTTGAAAAATTTCAGTTCTGCTTATTCACAGGAAGAGGTGGATGCCATGGAAAAATATGGACGCCACTTGTCTGAAAAGGTAATTAATACGATGATTAAGAACCTGAAAAGCAATACGGAGAATGGTCGGAAAGAAGAACTTGTGCAGATGGTAAACCGGTTATTTGATTGAGAAATATGGCCAAAAACAAGATAAATATTGGAACCCGAAGCAGTCAGCTGGCAATGTGGCAGGCAGAAGCAGTGAGAGAAGCTTTGATGGAGTCCTTCCCGGATACTTTGGTGGAGATTGTACCCATCAGTACCAAAGGAGATGCAGTGTTGGATGTTGCATTGTCGAAAATCGGGGATAAAGGACTTTTTACCAAAGAAATTGAGAATGCACTACTGGATGGCAGAGTGGACGTGGCTGTTCACAGTCTGAAAGATCTTCCTACTTTGTTGCCTGATGGACTGAGATTGGGGGGCGTTTTGCCACGCGGAGAGGTTCGTGATGTTTTGGTTTCACGAGATGGACGTGGGTTAAGTGAGTTGACATCAGCCGACAAGATAGGTACTTCCAGCCTTAGACGCCAGGCGCAGTTGCTGCATTTCAACCCGGAATTACAGGTGGTGGATATCCGTGGAAATGTCAACACCCGATTGCGGAAAATGGAAGAGGGGCATTGCGATGCAATGATCATGGCCGGTGCAGGTTTTATCCGTCTGGGACTGGAGGAGCGTATCACGGAATATCTTCCTGTGGAGGTGATGCTTCCGGCGGTGAGTCAGGGAGCTGTGGCCATGGAGATCCGTGACAATGATCCGGAAATGTTGGAAGTTATAACCTGGATAACTGATCCCAAGACCATACTGACAACTAGTGCCGAGCGTGTTTTTCTAAAAACCATAGAAGGGGGCTGTCAGGTGCCGGTAGCATGTTATTCTGTGGTGGATAATGAAGATATTACACTGACCGGCTTGGTGGCATCGGTCGATGGCTTTAAGTTGCTGAAAGAATCTGTGACCTGTTCTATAGAGAATGCAAATGAAAATGCCCGGGATCTGGCACAAAAGCTCTTGTCCGCCGGAGGGCGCGAAATATTAGGACAAATACGTTAAAGTGTTGTGAGATGAGGAAACAACCAGTCATCATATCCACCTGGCCAGTCAGAGCAAATGACCGGTTTGCTGATGTCCTGAAACAAAAAGGAATGCTGGTTTTGTCGTGTCCCATGATTGAAATTAACTTCCGGATTTTTTCTGTTATGGGTCGCTTGTCGGAGTATGACTGGGTGGTTTTTACCAGCAAAAACGGGGCAACATCCTTTCTGGAACAACAATCTTTTCATCCCAATAACAAAATAGCAGTTATAGGGGAGGGAACAGCAATGCCTTTGAGAAGTTATGGTATTCAGCCCGATTATGTGGGGACGGGACATTCGGGTGAGGAGTTTGCCGGAGAACTGGTGGGGTTGGTAGGTAAGGGTAAGCGTGTCCTGTTGGCTTTGGGAAATCTTGCTCCGGATACTTTGTTTAACGCCCTGTCTTCTCAAAACATTGTAGAGCGCATTGATGTTTATGAAACCAGAAGCCCCGATTCAGTCGATCAGGGGGTGACAAATCTCATTGAGGCAGATGATTATGATTTTATTGCTGTGAGCAGTCCGTCTGCCATCAGAAATCTTTATGAACAGATAGAAGAAACAATCAATCCCCTGAGGATTGTAAGCATTGGAGAAACCACTTCAGATGCTGCCCGGGAAGTAGGTATAGAGCCGGTAGCGACTGCCTTGGAGCAGAGTTATGAAGGTTTGGCGCAATGTGTGCTTGAGCTGATTGAATGAAGTGCCGGGGTGGGCTTGGAGCATGGGGCATAGAGCATGGAGCAAAGTTGTTGGATGAAAATCATCTTGATCTTTCGGGACGGATTTCACTCGACCTTGATAAACAAATTTTATATGAAACGAGCATGGCAACGATTGCCACATGAGAACATGTATAAGTTCTTATATGCGAGTTCCATCAGACCAATAGCTTAAACAAATTTTATACTGATGAAACGAGCATGATGTTTTTTAAACATAAATCACAAGAGAACATGTTTAAAAAATATTATGCGAGAGCGAAGCGGTTATATTCGTTCTCAAATTTTTAATTAGTTTTTTATCAGATGATTACAAAATTTTAAACGAATGAAATAATAGCAGGCCATTCTTATATGTCCTATATGGTTCAAATAAAAAGCCCTGTTTCCATATGGGCTAATAAGTGATT
>DHQK01000060.1 GCA_002411085.1 Marinilabilia sp. UBA5340
GAACTTAATCATCCGGATTATCAGGGGGCGTTTGGGGCTCTCTGTGTTCGGATGTTTTAGGTTGTTGGTTCTTTAATTCGGGATATTCCACCCGGGCATGATAAATATTTTTAAGTCTTTGCTTAAAAACATCCTTGACCTGTGTGATTTCGCGAAATGTAATTGGTGCGTTGACAAACTGGTTCTCATCAATCTGGCTCTCAATGATATTTTCTACCAGTCTTTCAATCTCTTCATCGGTGAAATTTTTCAGACTTCGGGAGGCTGCTTCTACAGCATCGGCCATCATCAGAATGGCTGTTTCTTTGGTAAATGGTGTGGGGCCGGGATAAGTAAATTTGGAAATATCCGGTTCCTGTTCCGGGTTCTCATTCTTATAGGAGTTGTAAAAATACTTTGTTTTAGTGGTTCCCTGGTGAGTTCGGATAAAATCGATGATTTGCTCCGGTAATTTATGTTTTCGGGCAATTTTCACTCCTTTTTCAATGTGCTGAATAATGGATTGAGCACTTTTCTCATAATCCAGGTTGGCATGTGGGTTGAAGCCGGTGTTCTGGTTTTCGGTAAAAAAGATGGGAGAAACAGTTTTTCCAATATCATGATACATGGCACCTGCTCTTACCAACAGAGGGTTTCCCCCAATACGGTATACTGCTTCCTGAGCGAGGTTACCCACCTGCAGAGAATGCTGAAAAGAACCGGGTGCTTTCTCTGCCAAACGACGCAGTAGCGGATGGTTGGTGTCAGAAAGCTCTACCAGGGTTACATCCGAGATGAAACCAAAGGCTTTTTCGAATACATAAATCAGAGGATAAACCAATAGAATAAAAGCTCCGTTGATGACAAATTGGCCGTAAAGGGAGAGGTCAATATTCTGAAGGTTTCCTTCCTGCAAAATGGCCATAGCTGTGTAAAAACCGGAATAGGCCAGTACTATAAAGATGGAGGCCCGCACCAGTTGCTCCCGCCGAACCATTCTGAAAAGACTAAAAATGGCGATCAGTCCCACAGGCACTTGCATGTAGACAAATTCAAAGCTGTTTTGAGTAAAAAAGGCTCCCATTAAAACTGTGATCACATGCATGAAGAATGCCAGCCGGGAATCGAAGAACGTTCGGATGATGATTGGAAGGATGGCAAATGGAATGATATATAACGGGAAAAAATCAAATAAACGCGAAAGCCTTACCAGTAAAAGCATGCCGATAACCATGATCAGCATAAAAGATATAGAAAGCAGATTGTTGAATACATCACGCCTGAAGAAATACAGGAACATAAAGATGAGTCCCATAAATAGTAAGGTGAATAATACCTGTCCGAGAATGATAAAATAATACCCAGATCCGCTGCCCAGAGATATTTCATATTCTTTTTTTAATGAATCCAGGATTTTGACCGTCCGGTCGTCTATGATTTCTCCTTTGTCAATAATTCGTTGTCCGGAGAGCACAATGCCACTAGTGAGGCTGATGTTCTTCATGATTTTGTCTCTCTCTCTGGCTGTGCGGTCCGAATCATAAACAATATTGGGCTCCAGGTACTTGTTGAGCTGGAGATCTGAAATCAGATTTTCCAGCACATACTGATCCGTATTGGTAAGTTGTCGGAGATTTCGGAACAGACGTGAGGATATTTGTTGGTAGGCACTCTGGTAATTGTGAAATTCGCTGAGTCCCGAAGGTTCAGCAAAATTATTTTTTACCAGTATCAGTTCAAAGGAGGGGGCTGCATTGATGTACTGCTCAGGAAGATTGATAAGCCCTTTTATGTATATTTTGTCAAGCTCCGCCCCGGAGGTCTTTTTTAAAATCTCCAGAAGGCTGGAATCATTTTTGATTTGATCGTTCAGAAAAGGATATTTTTCTGTCAACGCCTCATTTTTCCCCTCCAGGTCATTGCTGATTTTGTAAACTTGCTCTTTTCTGATTATGGAATCAAAAGTGAAATAGGGCCGAAAATTATTGAGCACACTATCCCGTTCATTCTGAAGTTCAGTCTGACTTTTATATACCGGGAAATCAAAAGGTGCGATGAGCATTTCATGTTTCCAGGGTTTTCCCTTGCTGTATTCGTAAGGGAATTTCCCCTCACGTGGAAGTATATACACTACCAGTGCGATGGCTGCAAGAAAAATAAGCACCCGGTAAATACCTGAGGAATTTTCTTTTATGTATGAAAAGAAACCTGACATATTATTGAACTATTACTTTGTTTTGCATTTTGAATTAAAAGCACTAATATAGTGAAAAGGTTTAGCAGCATCATCTGTATGCTTTACTTTTTGGTATACGAATGCTGAATATAAATTTTACCTATGCCACAATCTATATGTACGTTTGGTTTTATCCCTGTAAGGACGGAGCCTTCGGAAAGTGCTCAGTTGGAGACACAAATGTTGTTTGGTGAGAGCTATGATTTGTTGGAACAAATTCCCGGTTGGATCAGGATTAAATGTCATTACGATGAATATGAGGGGTGGATAGATGAGAAGCTTATGGAAAAAATGGAAGATCGGGATGTTGAGCTTTGGAATCGTTCCTCAGGATATATCGTCACCAAGTCCTATGTTAAGGTAATAAGAGAATCTGATTCCACCCCAATGCTTTTATCCTCAGGGAGCAGAGTCGTATTTAACGGAGAGGATCGTAACGTGATCCGAATTGGAAACCAGGAATATTACTGGCAGGGGGCTTTTCCCGATAATCGAATCGATCTGGAAGAAGTCGCACGCGGATATCTGAATGCACCTTATCTGTGGGGCGGGCGAACATTTTATGGTGTTGATTGCAGCGGATTGGTTCAAAATGTTTTTAAAATATCAGGCATTTTTATGCCTCGCAACGCTTCGCAGCAAATAGATTACGGAGATGTTGTGAGTTTTGTGGAAGAAGCAAAAACCGGTGATCTGGCTTTTTTTGATAACGAAGAAGGAGCCATTATTCATGTGGGGATTTGCCTTGGGCAAGGACGGATATTGCATGCAAGCGGATCGGTACGTATTGATGCGTTGGATCATCAGGGTATTTACAATAAGGATAAAAGGAAATATACTCACCATCTGAGAGTCATAAAGCGCGTAATTTGCTAATTCTACTTTTAGTTATCAGACCTTCAAAACATGAGCAACACAAAATACTGTTACGATTATCCTCGTCCTGCAGTGACTGCCGATGTGGTAGCATTAGCGGGTAACCAATATGATCAATTGAAAATTTTACTGATTAAACGTGGAAATCCTCCTTTTCAAGGGCTGTGGGCACTGCCTGGTGGTTTTGCCGAAATGGAAGAAAACCTGGAAACTACCGCGATTCGTGAACTGGAGGAAGAAACCGGACTACGGGATGTTGACGTTCAGCAAATCGGAGCTTTTGGCAAAGTAGGACGAGACCCCCGGCACCGTACGGTAACAGTTGCCTTTTTGTCCTGTCTGGAAAAGACCGCTGATGTAAGAGGATTGGATGATGCTTCTGATGCAGGATGGTTTCAGGTCACTGAATTACCTGATCTTGCTTTTGATCATACAGAGATTGTAGCGAAGGGGCTGGAGTTGTGGAAGAGGTTAAGACAGTAGGTATTTAGTGCCAGCAAGAAAACTAAGCTTTTCCCGGTTTTTGATAAGAAAGCGTCCACTACAAGGCTTTCATCCTGAAGCTTCTGGATTGAATCCAAGGAGTCCCGAGGCCTCGGGATGACTGATTCAAAAACAAGAATAACGAATTAGTTGGCGTTTTCTTGCAATGATTATTATATCCCATTCATTTCTTCCAGTACCAACAATGCTTCAGGGCCTTTGTTAAATAGCAGATCCAGAATACTTAGGTTGGGTTGAAAGCCATGTCGTTCATCAAATACTTGTTTGTAAGGAATTGTAGAAGTCCCTGTCAATGCTCTGTTTATTGGTGCTTTGGGGTGGATGTGATCTCTCAAATCAAGAAAATCATTATGCTCCGGATCAATAAAATCATCCGTGAGATCAATTTTTACGTCAATACCTAGAAGTTCGCAAAGCAACTCTGTGCTTTTTAGGTTAAAGTCGAAAAGATTAGGGTGTTTGTCCCTAAAAAAGGGCTCAATCTCGTCGCTGTAAAACTGAAAGAAAGGAGACGAATTGTAAGCAGAAACCAATGAATGCCAATGGTTGTGTTGCCAGGGCGTATGGTATGCTATTTTTACATCTTTATCGGTCACTTTGCCGTTCTTATTCTTTTCTACAGGAATAGAAAGTGCAAGCTGGCCATTGGCTCCCATGATGTGATATCTGTTCCTGTAGCTTTGCCGGTTGTAATGTGAATGCATCTCAAGGATTACAGAACCTTTCGTTAATTGTGCAAAATACTCAACAGGCCCGAATGCTGCCTGAGATAGGAGGGGTGTCTTTATCATTTTGTTATTCCTTCTCGGGTGTTCCAAAAGGTTCATTTATGCCTTTTTCTTCTTTAGGTTTTGGGGTTTCCAATTCCTTTTTTTTCTTTTTGTCTTCTTTGGATGATCTGAAAGAGAAGACTGCACCTACCACCAAACCAAGGAGGAATGCTACAATCAGTAATACAGACAGCGATAAATGAGCTTTCCAGACGAAAAAGCGGAATCCGACTTCCTGGGCATTCTGGACAGAAAAAAATACAAGTATCAGAGCTGCAATTACAAATGCCCAAAGCGAAAAAGATTTTTTGCGCATATTTTTGATTTTTGTTGGTTTGATTTATGAACGTGATTTATCTGCCAATTATCTTACAGTGGTGATTTATGAATAGAAGACTGGCAAAGACAATAAATCGGTTTAAACTATTTATGCATATCGATATTTTAATTTTACGGGAAACTATAAACAGAAGAGTCTCTCGGGCTCTGTTTCCCTGAAAGCTGGATCATACATCCTGTGGCTGTCAAATTTTTATAGATGTAATGTGCCTTTGAGTTTTGATCCCTGATAGCTGGTCGTACCAGTTATGTATATGGGGGTGTCTCATGTTCTTTTCTTAAAGTTCTTTTTTGTTAAGTGTTTGAATGTAAGTGTATATCTTAATAATTTGTTGATGTAAACGTTTATCTTAAAAAGCACCTGAATTTTATCCAAATCCGTCAACTCAAAATCCTTAATGTAAGAAACTTTCCGGAATTTTTCCAATAATGTGGTTTTCCGGCAATAGTCCCCAAAAGCGGCTGTCAAAGGATTTTGGGCGATTGTCTCCCATTACCCAGTAATAATTCATTTTAAACACATATCGATTATCAGACCTGCCATTAATCCGGATCTTTCCGTTTTTAATTTCCAGACGATTGTTTTCATAAACGGCAATTGCCCGGTGATAGATTTTGTAATTATCTAAAGAGAGCAATACGGTATCTCCTTGTTTTGGAATAATTACCGGTCCCAGAAAATCAGAGTTCCAACCCGTGGATTTGTCAAAGGGAAAAGTATGAATATCCGGTACATTTTTTTCCAGTAAGGCAGCATTGAGATGTTGCTGTATATCTTCAGGAAGCTTGACATAGGTGGCTTTGGTCATTTCCACGATAAGGTCTCCTGTTTGCTGATAGTGATTAAGAAAACCGAATTGCTTCTCTGCCTTTCTAAATGCGTTTTCTGATGCGTTCCACCTGAATTTTTTAATAATGGTCGGTGCAAGATTGGCCTCATGTGTGTTGACGTATAGCGTGCCATTGTTTATTTGAATTGTATCACCAGGAAGGCCGGCTACCCGCTTGACAAATCGGGGACGTTTTCTTACTTCCAGAGGAACCAGATTACCCCATTTCCTGATTTGTCGTAACCGATCAAAATTGTTGTAATGTCGTTTGAGATAATAATAGCTTTCATCCGGGCGGTTTTCCAAAATGGTGTCACCTTCGGGGAAATTAAAGAGGATTACATCGTCTCTTTCGAGGGATGCTGTTCCCTTCATTCTGAAATAGCGGTCAGGATCTTCGGGAAACCGCCTTGGCCCGGGTACCAATTTGTTAACAATGATGTATTCTCCGGGATGAATGGCCTTTTCCATCGATGCAGAAGGAACGGAGATCAATTCCACTCCAAACCGGTAAATCAGTAGTCCGAGTCCCAGTCCAACGGACGATATTAAAATGATAGAAAAGAAGGCGTATATATTTTTATGCTTCCTGAGAATTCTGGCTTTTTGAGTGGAGTATTCTTTTCGGTATCGCCATTTCACCCATAAGAAAATAAGTGCTGCCAGTGGAATCCAGATGATATGAAACCACAAAGCAGCACCGATAATTAGAACTGACAATAGTAAGTTGTATACCAGTTTGTACATTACTTATTCTCCGGCATATTTAAAGAATCGATCCCATCTGATATTCATTGGGAAAGGCTTATTCTGATCCAGGGAGAGCCATACCAAAACAGGTTGTCCGATGATGTGATCTTCAGGAACAAATCCCCAGTATCGTGAATCCGCAGAGTTGTGACGGTTATCTCCAAGCATGAAATAGTAATCCATTTTGAAGGTGTATTCGTTTGCAGGGGTTCCATTGATCAGAATTTGATCGTTTTTCAACTCCAGCGTGTTGCCCTCATAGTTGCGAATGATTCTTTCGTAGAGCAAAATATTTTCAGGTGTAATTTTCACGCTTGCACCTTTTTGAGGCATCACCACTGGCCCATAATTATCCCGACTCCAGGGGAAGTGTTTGCTGTAAGGAAATACCTGCATCCCCGAACTGTCTGATTCCGATTCGGAGATGGCAATTTTTTCGATGAAAGGCATTTTCTCTACTTCCTCAACCATCGACTGCGTCAGTGGAAGAGAATAATAAGGGCCCGGACGACCGGCATATCTTTCGGGGTCACTGATATCCAGTCGCTCATAAAACTTCTTGTTCAGCGTAGTTCCGTCAGTGATGATGTGGTAGTTGTGTTCAACGCCTTCAGGTTCTTCAAAAGGTACTCCATTGATGAAAATCTGGTTGCTTTTGATCTGAAATGTATCACCAGGAAGTGCTACACATCTTTTTACATAGTTGTCACGCTTGTCAACCGGACGACCGATTACTTCTCCAAAATCACCGGGATTACTTTTTACAAATTCAGCTCCGTATTTTCGTTCCATCAACCGTTGCTGATACTCCGGCAGGCTCTGATATTCAGTGTTGTTTGATCGTTGCAGTCTGCTTTGGCCATACTGCCTGATAATATTGAAATAGGCTGGATTGGGTTGTAGAAATGCGACGGTGTCTCCGGCTGGAAAATTGAAAACCACTATGTCTCCTCTTTCCACTTTCCCAAATCCGGCGAGTCGCTTATAGTCCCACTGAGGTGTTTCGCTGTATGACTTTGTATTGATGAGTGGAAAAGTGTTTTGAACCAGTGGGAAAGAGAGTGGGGTAATTGGCATGCGTGGGCCGTAACTCATTTTGCTCACAAACAGATGATCACCTACCAGCAACGTTTTTTCCAGAGAAGACGTGGGGATCTTGTAGTTCTGAAAAAAGAAAATATTGATCAGATAAACTGCAACAAGGGCAAAAACCAGGGCATCCAGCCACTCTTTCCATGCAGGTGGTTTACTTCCGTCTTTGGTTTTCTTCCAGGCATCCCAGGGGATGAATTTGGTGATGTAGAGGTCAAAAATTACGGGAAGTCCCAGCAGGATCCAGAAATTTCCGATCCATATTACCCAGAGGGTAAATAAAAGTGCTGCAATACTGAATTTTATCCAGCTTGCCCGTCCAACGTTTTGCAGGTTGATCATTGTAGGTTTATTGTTTATAGTTTAATACAACACAGACTGTTCGAGATGTCATGAACTACGAAACTTTCGTCATTCTGAACGTAGTGAAGAATCTCTTTATGAAGAACCTTCATAAACGCCTAAATGCATAGTTATAACAGCCTTTCTGACAGTCTTGTAGCTCTTGTGGCCCAATTATTAGAAACTGCTTAAATTTTACACAGAGAAAAAAATTGCAGTGCTTATGTGTTGTTTTTCAGTTGTATAGCGCCGTGAACATTATGAGCATACCAATTGAGTAAGCAC
>DHQK01000065.1:0-5753 GCA_002411085.1 Marinilabilia sp. UBA5340
TCATCGTATTGGCCAGCACATACCCATTGGTCGTCTCCACGCCTGGATAGTTGGCCACCTCATTGGTCAGCACCATTTGTCCCCCGATGGCTCCGTCATTCAATATCAGTGTTGACAACCGGGCGCGGGAGGCATAGATGCCGGCGGTGAGGCCGGCAGCTCCTGCTCCGATAATCATTACGTCATAAGTATCGTTCATATATTTGTTTTTCCTAACTTCTTTCAAAAAGGGATTTCATCCCTTAAACCCAGAATTACTTTTTTGTCTTGACACAAAAAAGTAATCAAAAAAAATCAAGACTTAGCCTGCTTTCACTCTGGAGAACTACGGTTCTTTGGTCGAAATCGTCAAAACTCATCTCGCTCGTTGCTCTCACGAGATTCAAACAGAGACGATTTTTTCGACCAAACAACCTTGTTTCCAGGCTTACCAGCCTATGTCAGTCAGTATCAGATTCTGCAATTATATTTTATTAGAAAAATATTAATTGAAGTGTTTATCAAGTACACTGGTAATTTGATCCATGCTTTGAATACTGCTGGTAGCATGTGCTACCTTGCCGTTTTTGTAATACATAGTAAATGGAAGTCCCATGAATCCTTGTGCTTCAGGAGCATTGCGAATTACGTGTGCTTCAGGATTATCAAAAGCCATGGAGTAGAACTTCACATTTTCACGCTCTTCTTCCAACTCTTCCATAGCATCATATACGGGAATACACATAGGGCCCATACGTCCGCAGCATACCATTACGTTATCATTTTCTGAAATAATTTTTTGCAGCTCATCAGCTGATTCAATCTCCTGGATTTCTGTTTGCAACATTTTCATATCACTCTATTTTTTGTTTGTTTACAATTTGATGTCAATCGGCTTATTGAGACATCGATTATTTGACATTGCAAACATACTACGACCGCCTAAACAGCCCAAGAAACAAGGCCTGGAGGATTCCGGGTTCAAAACTGAAATTTTTCAGCTTTTTTTATGTCATGGGAGAGTTGAGAGTTTTAAGTTCTGGGTTTTGAGTAGGGATTTGAAGAGGAATATTCTGTGCTCGGAGTTTCAAAACACCTGACTCATAGCACTAAATTCCTTCCTGAACAATTTTGATTAACTTTATCCTGCAATTACACAAAAGAAAAATTCCATGCCAGACCACATAAATACCAACAGCATATTTGAATCGGCTGCCTGCTTCCAGGGGCTTTATCCCGAAGAATTAGAGAAACTCAGCGACAGCAAAACCAGGGTTCAATATCTGAAAGGAGAGAACATATTTAAACAGGGAGCTTTCTCTCCTCATGTCACGTATGTGCTGAGTGGTTTGGTTCGGGTATATCTGCAAACCGGGCACAACCGGCAACTGAATATTCGAATGGCCGGACCAGGCGATTTTCTCTCGTTCAGCTCTGTATTTGGAGAAACAACCTACAACTATTCAGCCCTTGCCATCAAAGATGCATGGGTTTGCATGATTGAAAAAGATGCCCTACGGAATTTATTGCAGACCAATGCTGACTTTGCCCTACGGATTGTGTCCCGTAACTGCCGTAACGAAAAACAGCTGTTGGATGTCATCGGAAACCTTTCCTATAAGCAAATGCGTGGAAAACTGGCTTCTGCCCTGCTCTACCTCTCTTCAGAATCGTTTATGAAAGAACAGGTATTTCAGCACCTCACACGTCAGGACATCGCCGATTTTGCAGCCATATCAACAGAGAGCACCATTAAGTTTTTAAAAGAATTTGAAAACGAAGGAATTGTAGAGCTAAAGAAAAAAGATATTGAAATAACGGATATGAAGAAACTGGAAGTAATCAGCAGGAATAGTTAATAAAAACCCGGACAGAAAATCAACTCTGCCCGGATTTAAACAAACTCTCAAAAGGTATTTACAGATTATTTTTCTCTCTCAAAAGGCCAGGCGGCAATGCCACCCTCAAGAATTTTCACATTTTTATAACCGTGATGTTTCAACAGCACAGCAGCCTCGTAACCACGTAGTGAAATCTTACACAGGGTAACAATTTCCTTGTTTTTATCCTGTGGCAATTCATGGAGCCGCTCCCTGAGTTTTCCAATCGGAATCAGGGTTTCACCGATACCCAAACGCATTTGTTCGTACTCATCGGCACCTCGGGCATCCAGGATAAACAAGTCCTCACCCTTACCCACTTTGGCTTTCAAATCAACCGAAGAAATTCCGTCAAAGATTCCCTCCAGTTTATTTTGCATGATATGCGCCGTGGCAATACTGTGATCAATAGCCAGAGAAAATGGCGGAGCATAAGGAAGATCAGCGTTTACCATGTCATCTACTGTCAGGTTACCTTTTATGGCGGTTGCCCAGATGGCTAACTGCTTGCTCACATCTCCGGGCCCCAAAACCTGAGCACCAAGAATTTTCCTGCTCTTACGCTCCACTACCAATTTAGTAATCAGCAACTGCCCGTTCATAAATCCGGGTTTATCAGGACTTGCATTCAACACACGCTCATAATCAAATCCTGCTTCTATTGCCTTGGCTTCAGACAAACCGCTAATACCCACGCCATAATCAAAGAGCTTGCAGATACCTGTTTGTATTGTTCCCGGGAATTTAGCGATATTCCCTTTGATAATGTTTTCCCCCACGGCACGTCCCTGCAAATTGGCCAAATCACCATAGGGGGCCAACACATTCTTCCCGGTGATGAGATTTTTTACCTCACAACAATCCCCTGCTGCATAAATATCAGGATCATTGGTTTGCATAAATTCGTTGGTAGAAATACCTCCAAGTTCTCCAATATTTAAACCTGCTTCTTTGGCAAGTTTCACATTAGGACGCACACCGATTGCCACAACGGCCAACTCACAAGGAATTTCTGTTCCATTTTGAAGTTTCACAGCAGTCAGTTTCCCATTTTCCCCGACAAATTCGGACACACCGTTTTTAGTAATCACATTGGCTTTGGTTTTCAAATAATTCTCCACCAACTTAGCCATTTTCCAATCCAGAAAAACAAGCAATTGAGGCAACAGTTCTACCAAAGTTAGTTCAATGCCCGCGAGGTGCAGCGCCTCTAAGGTTTCAATACCAATGAGTCCGCCACCAATAACCACTGCTTTCTTTATTTTGCCATCATCACGAACTTTGCGCAAATAATCGGCATCCTGCATGGATTGCAAAGTGGTAATCCCTTCCAGATCCACGCCGGGTATGGGAGGCATATTGGGGGTTGCTCCTGTAGTAATAACCAACTTATCATACTCCTGAGTTCCTTTTTCACCGGTCTCCAGATTGGTATATTCCACCAATTTCTTTTCACGGTCAATACGCGTCACTTCCGTATTTACTTTTGCCACGATGCCTTTGGCGTTCCAGTAAAACTTAGGATCCCGGACAACCCCGGTAGGCGTGCACAACAATTTATTACGATCATCAAAAAAGCCTCCAACAAAATAAGGATAACCACAGGAAGCCATTGATAAATCGGGCGCTTTCTGAAACATGGTAATTTCAGCAAATTCGTCCATTCTGCGCGCTTTGGCAGCTGCTTTAGGACCGGCGGCTGAGCCACCAATGACAATGATTTTTTTCTTTGACATGGATAAAAAGTTTTGAGTGTTGAGAATTGGGGTTTGGGGTTCGGGGCATTGGGTATATAAATAGAGACGCACGATTGTGCGTCTTTACAACCTATTCAACAGCTAGGAACTAACGACCTTTCCAACTTCCAAAAACTCCTTCATCTGCTCCCACACTGATTTTACAGAACGAGCCGTTTCGCTTTCCGGTGAATATTCCACCACACTTTTTTTATCAATCATGGATTCAACGATATTTGTATCAAACCCCCATCGCCCCAGCAGCGGAATATCCTTTTGAGTCAGGTAATCTTCAATTTCACGGGTCACCTCCGCGTTAATATCATCCTTATTGATGAAAGCAAACAGCGGAATACTGAAAGAATTAACCAGTTCCACCAATCGCTGCGCATCATGCAATCCCGAACGGGTCGGTTCAATCACTAGTAAAACCGCATTGGTTCCTGTAACCGATGATATTGCTGAACACCCGATTCCCGGAGGACCGTCGTTAATTACAAAGCCGGCTCCGGTTTCTTTAGCAATTTCTCTTGCCTTCCGACGTACCTCTGTCACCAGTTTTCCTGAGTTCTCTTCTCCGGGCCCCATTTTGGCATGCACAAAAGGTCCAAAACGACTGTCAGAAACATACCAGAAATTATTCTCACTCCGTTGAGAAGTAATCGCCCCCACCGGACAGACCCGTTCGCATAAACGACATCCCTCACACTGAAAAGGATTAATGTACAATCCGCCCTCCTCTTTGTAATGAATGGCATCAAAGTGACAATGCGATTTACAAATACCGCAATTGGTACATTTATCCTCATTGATGGAAGCGACCCAGGCTCCATAAAAGGTATGCGTTTCTTTTACCTCCGGGTTGAAAATCAGATGTAAATCAGCCGCATCCACATCGTTGTCACAGAATACAGCATTCTCTGCAACCGATGCTATAGCAGCCGTTACGCTGGTTTTTCCGGCACCGCCCTTACCACTTAAAATAGTTACTTCCTTCATACTGCAGATATCGCGCTTCTATCGATTTTACAATTTTCTTATATGCATTGCCGGTTTCCGGGTCAATATCAGTCAACAAATCACCCGTGGCATATTTGCCTGCGTAAGCCTTATTAAAAGGTATTTCAGCAAGAATTTCGATATTCTGTTCGTTCAGAAATTCGTAAATATCCCGGTTGCCCAGTCCCGCTTTATTAATCACCACTCCAAAGGGTTTATCCAGATCGATAAGCAATTCAACCATCAACATCAAATCGTTCAATCCAAAAGGAGTTGGTTCGGTGACCAAAACCACATAATCCACATCGGAGACTGTTTCCACAACCGGACAACTGGTTCCCGGAGGAGCATCATACAATACCACATCATAATTTTCTGTGATGGATTTTTTAAGTTCCTTAATCATCAGAGTTTGCATGGCAGACCCCACTTTCAGGTTTCCTTCGGCCAATCCGGCACCAATTCTTGTATCCATACGGGTAATTTCCCCCACAGGAACCGGTTTTTCGATGATGGCACCATCCCGACATGCCACGCTACATGCTCCACAGGAGTGACACAAAGACGCATTGACCTCGGCAAAACCGGCAGGAGGCAAAACCACAATGGCATTGAACTCGCAATACTCTACACATTTGCGGCAAAAAGTACATTTATCGGTATCAATTTCCGGCACCATCTGATGAACCTTCGTTTGAGAGGCTACTTTTGCATCCGGAAAGAAAATGCGGTCGTTGGGTTCCTCCACATCACAATCGGCCAGCAAAACTGCGGATGTCAGTTGATTGGCAATGGCATTTTGCAAGTTGACAGAAACAGTAGTCTTGCCCGTACCTCCTTTACCGCTTGCAATGGCTATTTTATAGGACATAACAACAGATCGTTAGATTTTAGAATTTAGAGGTTAGAGAAATCGTATAACATTGACATTATGAATTTTATAACAAACATTCATTTAAACTTAAAAATTTAGTTTTCAGAACCTTGAAAAAGTTTAACGAACGATTGACATAAAAAAGAATGTTTAAAATTACAACCAGGCTTAAATAATGACTCTTAGCTCGTAGCTCTTGGCTCATAATTTCCGACTGTCGGGTTATGGCATATTGCTTCGTAACCGTTTTCCTTTACCTTCGCCACAATCGCCTTTGCGTCTTTT
>DHQK01000065.1:6055-7391 GCA_002411085.1 Marinilabilia sp. UBA5340
CCCAGATTTCTTCCCGTCCGCGGACCTTGTCCCTCAGGGCCTGTATGATCCATTTTTGGCATATCCTTATCCTTTAATTCGTTCCACGATATCTTTAATGGTCAAATCATCCTCTTCGATAATAACCATCTGCACATTGAATTTTTCCAATAAATCCTTGGCTTTAGGCCCAAAATCCCCTGAGATGACTTTTCCGGCTCCCAACTCCACTGTTTTCTCAGCTGCTTTAGTACCGGCACCACCGGTAGCATTTACATTTTCGTTTTCAAAGAATTCTGTTTTCCCGTTTTGTTCATCCAGAATACAAAACCAGGCAGCACGCCCATAGCGCTTGTCAAAAGAAGCATTGATGCTTTCACCTGTCGATGTTATTAGTGTTTTCATTTTCTTTTGGAATATATGTTATTTATAAAAATCTGATAACCAATTCTACCAAACTGTCGCCCCGCCGGGGCTGATCAACTATGAAAAGGAAATATCGAACAATAATGCCCTTCATCTATATATTGAAAATGAACAACCATGCCGGAAATCCAGCTTCAGCAAAAACAACTCCCACCATGCCCTTTGCTCCATCCTCTATGCTCCATGCCCCATGCTTACTTCACAGCCTCCACATTAAAAGACCTGCATACAGGACAATTATATTCACTAGCAGTCTGCGGAATAGTAAAGCGTGCATTACAGTTATTGCATATCAACCAGCTTTTATCAAGATAAGCATGCCCATAAACAGCTTTTATCTCCTTCACCTCCACCAAAGCCAAAGCAACTTTTCGTCTGGCTCTCTCATAAATTCTGGCAAAAGTGGCTCTTGACACACCCATTACCCGGGAGGCTTCCAGATGATTCATCAGGTCAAAATCCGCCAGCTTTAGTGCTTCATATTCTTCATAAAGCAACTCAACGGGACTCCCTGAAGCATTCTGATTGCCATAGGGTTTATATCCCTTAAAACCTGGTGGCTTTACCACCTTTCTCAATGATTTTGGTCTTGCCATAAACGAACTATTGTTCATGCAAAGGTAATGAGAATATTCTCATAACAAAGAAAAAGAGATAAAAAAAACAGATGTTGATATTTAGAGGTTAGATAATTAGAGATGGGCTGTATGATTCCGAAATCAACACTTATCTAAACTTCTGCAATCGAATGATAGCAGATATTTTGAAAGGCGAAGCTTAAGATTGCATGGTTTCACCCGATTTAACTAGTCAGATTTCGCAGTTACCACTGATATCGCTTTTTTCGCAGCATCAGCGCCAAGTTTCAGCAATTCATCGGCGCGATGAAAATCGAAAGTACTGGCAGAATCGGCAGGAATATCAATGACAA
>DHQK01000147.1 GCA_002411085.1 Marinilabilia sp. UBA5340
AGAGAGAATCTCCTTTAGCTTCCACAAACTCCTTACTTCGATTGGTAAGATCGATCAGAAGTACATTCATCTCTTCAGCTACAGAACGCGTAGCATCAGGATAGTCCAAATGCGTATTTATCATATGTCCATCGACATCAAACTTCCGACGAACAATAGGCGTCAGCAGAATAGGGAAAGATTCATGTTGACGAACCTCCCGGACATATTGCCTCAGGTTTTCTTTGAATTCCGGTATGGTAGAGTAACGGTCAGAACCTTTGGACGGCCTCTCGTCATTATGACCAAATTGAATAAAAACATAGCTGCCGGGAACTACATTTGCCATCATCTCATCCCACAAACCTTCTGAACGGAAGCTTTTGGAGCTGCGTCCGTTACGGGCATGATTCTCAAAATTAACTCTTGCGGTATCAAAAAACTCTGGAAATACTTGTCCCCAACCAGTTTCCGGATAGGCCTCAGGCTTTTTGTCGGCCATTGTAGAATCCCCGGCAAGATAAACATTATAAACGGGTTCATTTGAACACCCAATAAAAAAGAGACTTAGAAGCAATGAAAGTGCTAAATACTTCAACATAATAAGATAAGAATTAAAAATTAATATAAAGTGCAAAAGGTTGTCCGACTTCCGAAAAAAAATCGAAGCCGAACAACCCAAAACAACCTGAATAAAAAGCTATTATTTTAACAATTCGTTAAACCACACCTCAACATTTGAATAATCAGGCAACAAAGTTTTTATTGAGGCATCTTCCGGGTTATTGGGATTCAAGCCGTTACTCATCTCCCATTCATCGGGTATACCATCATCATCAGTGTCTTCCGGATATTCTTCCGAAATTAGTTCAGGCCAGCCTCCCACATCTACCTGAGAATCAATGATACCGTTTTCACCATAATCAGTGGTTCCATTACTCACTTCTTCAACAATTCGAAGATCTACTGCATCTCGTTTGTACGAAGCTCCTGCATGCTCTATGACAGCTTCAAAAGCTTCCTGCGCAGCAAGAGGAGAGTAGTCTGAAATAGGGTGTGGTGAATCAATCAGAATAGAATCCACCGAATCTTCCCCCATATCTATCCCAAACCTGTTATCAGCAGTAATTTCGGTATTTTGATCCATTGTATTGCCCGAGATAAAATAATTGCTGTATGGTTTGTAAGGTTCCAGAAACTCCTTTGATGCACTCTTTGAAGTTGCCGGACCCGGCTTAAAATAGTTATTTACAATATTATAGTTTCCGGCCTCACCGGCATACATACATTTCGACTTCCAGTTGTAAACCACATTGTTTACCAGTTCGGCCCTTTCCTTATCTGGTTGCTTATGGTAGCGACTACCATGCAGTCGGGGGTTACGACTAATGTGATGCACCAGAAGATTGCCGATAAAAGAAGCCGTTTTACCTCCCCATATTCCACCATAGCCATGGGCTCCTTTGTGGTGATCGGACTTATTCATGCTCTCACTAACGATACACCATTGAATGGTTGAATTTTCGTTATCATAAACTGAACATACCTCATCATTTCCCCAACTAAAACTACAGTGATCAACAATTACATTTTTGTTGTCTTTGCAGGTAAAAGCATCCACCTCTTCACCCGAAACATCGCCCGGACGTACCCTCAAATACCGGATAATCACATTGTCGGCCTTAACTTTCAATGGATATCCCGTAAGACAAATTCCCTGTCCCGGGGCTGTTTGCCCGGCAATGGTAATATCTCCATTGTTAATATCAAGTGGACTCGTCAACTCTATATTGCCGGAAACTTTGAAAACCACAATCCTTGAACCATGCTTTCGAACTGCTTTCCTTAAGCTTCCGGGTCCATCATCATTCAAATTTGTAACAAGTATAACCTCTCCTCCGCGACCACCTGTAGTATATTTTCCGGCACCAAGAGCACCGGGGAAGGCGAGTGCAGGTTCATGGGAGTTCTCCTGAGAACACGCCCATCCGGAAATCATCAACAGGAGTATTGTTCCTACAACCTTTATTCTTTGCATCATCAATGTCATTTTTTAGTTATCAACACGTTACATTTATCTTCTGCCAATATTTCTCTAAACATTTTCCAAAAGGGATTTCATCCCTTAAACCCTGAATTCTTTTGAACAGGTTTTTTCCTTTGCCAATAGCAACATAGTTACCTGTTTAACTCTATGGCAGCAAGAATAAATGGCCCAACCCCTTTGGGGTCATTATCAACCTGAGTCTCGCTAATATAGTATTCAAAAGAACCATCGCGATATGGATTTCCGCCTAAACCACAGGCTCCACAAATATGATGCATAGTTACAAGTCCTTTATCATCAACTGTGATCAGATGCTCCAATATGCCATCAAAAATATTGTTGGCTGTTTTAAGGTAAGATTTATCCAGGTACCCTTTACGGGCTCCTTTGGCAAAAGCGTAAGCAAACATGGAACTACCCGAACCTTCAATGTAATTTCCCTCACGATCCCCCATATCCAGCACCTGATACCACAGCCCTGTTTCTTCATCCTGAACGTTCATCAGAGCATCGGCTGTATTTTGAAAAACCGTAATAATAGAATCTCTTTTGGGGTGATCTTCGGGGAAGTAATCCAGCACATCCACAATGGCCATCATATACCATCCCATGGCCCGGCTCCAAAAATGCGGAGAGCGGCCAGTCTCAGGATCGGCCCAACGTTGCTCTTTACTCTCGTCCCAGGCATGATACATCAGCCCGGTCTCCTCGTCATGTGTCACTTCGTAAGTCAACAGAATTTCGTGAGCCACCTCATCAAACCATTCAGGAGCATTAAATTCGCGGGCATACTGAGCAAGAAATGGTGTTGCCATATAGACTCCGTCAAGCCAGATCTGCCAGGGATAGATTTTTTTATGCCAGTACCCGCCACTTTTTGTTTTGGGATGATGACGCATCTGTTCCACATGCATTTCTATAGCTTTCCGGTATTTTGCGTCACCTTTTCGCTTGTAAACAGTAATAATGTTCTTGGCCGGATTTATCCGGTCTATGTTGTAATCGGTCGGATCATACTTTCTGACATCGCCGGACTCTGTAACAAAATAATCCACATAATCCTCCATATACTGAGAATAAACTGAGTCCACATGCCCCAATTTGTCAATTGCCTGTCCCACCATAGCAATATCATATTGCCATTTTATTTTATCGGGATTCAGATAATTCACAAGACTGTCGTGACGTTCAATAACCGAATTGGCCATTCTCACAGACCATTTCCCATTTTCTTCGGCAGACTTCTCATTGTTACATCCCACAGAAGAAAGGATGCCAAACACGGCCAATATGTATATTAAAATCTTCATAATTCCACTTTTTGATGCATTAATATTACTTGTCTCTTTTCGCATTTTAATCAGCAACACAAATCAACCTATCTATGGCTGTTTCTATCAGACAGGAAGAGAGAACTTAACTTCCAAATCCGATCCCTGATGTTACCAGACCGTTCAGATAAATTTCAAGATTTGTGTATGTACCATCCAGTTCATTTCCTGATGCATCCGAAGCATCATTCGGGTTAAGCCCTTTTTCTGTTTCCCATGTATCTGGCATTCCGTCGTTATCTGAATCTTCCGGAGCAGTTCCGGCTTCAAGGTCGGGCCAACCACCAACAGTTGACTGAGTATCGATAATCCCCAGTGCTTCTCCATAGCTCCCGCCATAAGTAGCATCTCCATTTCTTACTTCACCCACAATCCGTTCATCAACCACATCGCGAACAAGACTTGCTCCCACATGTTCCAGACCGGCAGCATAGGCATCTTCGGCAGAGGTGTAGTCAACACCGTTAAGCCTGCTACCGGAAGTCAT
>DHQK01000017.1:0-767 GCA_002411085.1 Marinilabilia sp. UBA5340
AAAAAGAGTCTGCTGGATAATCGTTTTCGTTTGCAGCGCAAAAAGAGGAATTTCGAGCAATCGAAGATGTTGTATGAAGAAAAGCTTATTCCTCGTGAGGAGTATTTGCAATCGAAAGAGGATTATGAGTATGAAGAAGGTTTGCTGGAAATAAACCGTTTGAAAGCCCGGAATGATTCCATCATGCTTATGACCAATATGAAAACACTGGATACAGACCTTCAGAAGATGCGTCAGATGTTGGGGCTGGTTCGCGAAAGGTTGGATAACCTGGAGGTTAAATCCCCTGTTGACGGTCAGTTGGGAATGCTGGATGCCGAAATAGGCCAATCTGTTTCACAAGGGCAACGCATAGGCATGGTGCATGTTTTGTCGGACTATAAGGTAGAAGCCAATGTAGATGAACATTACATTGATAAAATAAGAAGGGAATTGCCTGCTTCCATTGAACGCAACGGTCAGGATTATGCTCTGCATGTGAAAAAGGTTTATCCTGAAGTTCGCGATGGCCAGTTTGATATTGATCTGGTTTTTGATGATTCAAAACCTGAGAATATCCGTACCGGTCAGACTTATCATTTGAAGCTCCAACTGGGGCAAGCCACCGAAGCAGTAATGATTCCAAGAGGTGGATTTTTCCAAAGTACAGGCGGGCAATGGGTGTTTGTGCTCAACGAATCGGGTACCGAAGCCGTGCGCCGCAATATCAAAATTGGTAAGCAAAACCCCCGTTATTATGAAGTGATTGAAGGTCTTCAACCTGGTGA
>DHQK01000017.1:1031-1893 GCA_002411085.1 Marinilabilia sp. UBA5340
GCAGAGTGCATGGAGCGAAGAGCCAAGGGCAATATTCAGTGATTATAGAGATAAATTCATAAACTTGTACATATTGTTTAACCTAAAACCAATTATTATGTCACAATTCAGGTTTATGGATTTAGAGATATGGAAAGATTCTATTGCTCTGAATGATAAATTCTTTGATTTAGCCGAAGAAATAGGTAATGCAAGAAGTTATCGGTTTGCCGAACAATTGAGAGCAGCATCCCTGAGTATATTTAATAATATCGCAGAGGGATCTGGTTCTTTTTCGGATAAGGACTTTGCAAATTTTTTAAATATCGCCAGAAGATCTGTTTTTGAAACCGCCAATCTCGCTTTTGTCGCCAAACAACGAAAACATATTGATGATGATTGTCTGAATAAAATACTAAATGAATTGGATATCCTTAGCAGGAAGATATCCTGTTTTAGAAAGAGGATTTTAGAAACTATGAATAATAAACGTTGAGCAAAAAGTTAAAGTTAACCAGCATTGAAAATGCCCTATGCACCAATCTCTAAGCTCTATGCCTTTTCAATGAAACCATCTGAATAATAAATAAGGAGCAATAAACAAAGGGAAGTGAAAACATGGAATCTACCCCATGCCCTATGCTCCATGCAAATTTTTAATTATGCTAAAAACAACAAACCTCACAAAAGTATTCCGCACTGAAGAAATAGAGACCAGTGCACTGAACAATGTAAACCTGCATGTTCAAAAAGGAGAATTTCTGGCCATTATGGGCCCGTCGGGATGTGGTAAATCTACTTTGCTTAATATCCTGGGGTTGCTGGATAACCCTTCAGGAGGGGAGTATTATTTCGACAGTGATGAAGTAGGTGGCTTGAAAGA
>DHQK01000017.1:2219-3033 GCA_002411085.1 Marinilabilia sp. UBA5340
TTGATGAGCTCAATGTATTCGAAAATGTGGAGTTGCCACTCATTTACCTGAAGATGAAAGCCAAAGAACGGAAGCAGCGTGTGGAAGAAGTACTGGAACGAATGAAAATCGGGCACCGCAAAAAGCACTTTCCTCAGCAACTTTCAGGTGGTCAGCAGCAGCGTGTGGCCATAGCACGTGCAGTTGTTGCCAATCCCAAGTTGATTCTTGCCGATGAGCCAACCGGTAACCTGGACTCCAAAAACGGTCTGGAAGTAATGAATCTGCTCACAGAACTTAATCGTGAGGGAACCACCATCGTGATGGTGACCCACTCATTACACGATTCGGAGTTTGCTCACCGTGTAGTCAATCTCTTCGATGGTCAGATTATTACCGAAGAAGTGAAAAAGGAGCTGGGGGAGATGTTGCTGTAGGGCATGGAGCAAAGGGCATGGAGTATAGAGGATGGTGCGTTGGATGTTAGAAAGGTAGGATGGTGAAAGGGGGTGATGGTTGAAGGGTTGGTGACAGATCCGACTGCCTCAGTGTGGCTATTCTACTGTCATGGTTCTTAATTAAATGTGGCTGCTGGGGGTGCCTATAATATTATCATTAGCTGGTGATTTTTTTTGCTTACGGGTCTTTTTGCCTTGCTGGTGACAATTGCCTCGGTGTGGTGGCATAACTATAAAGTGACATCAAAGAAGCCGGTGGAGGCATTGCGGCATGAAAAGAGCTTTCATACGAAACAACGTCAGACAATGTCAATCCTTTAGTGTGGTTTTATATTACCACGCGATAGAATCGCACAACAGTAAGAGAAGAAAATTGA
>DHQK01000213.1:0-13556 GCA_002411085.1 Marinilabilia sp. UBA5340
GCTTCTTCCTGATTTACATTTTGGTAATAGTTGTTGGCAGATGTTGCGATCAGATCTTCGTTTTCATTCTGATTAACCCGTCGTGCATCCACTTGGGGATCAAATATAACAGGAATCAGTCGGTCAATGAGGTCGGATTTGGATTCTGAATTATGGAGTGGCAGTTTTTCTTCACTGATGATATTAACGGCCTGTCTGAAAAAATCTGAGCTAAACCCGGGATCTATTTTGGCTGTAGAATAGTGATGATGAATACCATTGGAAAACCATACTCTCTTCAGGTAAATCTCTAAAGCCTGGAAATCTTTGTTTGTACGATCGCCTGTATAATTTTCGTATACAGCCTCAAGAGTTCGGCGAATCGTCAGATTGTGCTTGTAATTTTGGTCAAACAAAATGTCCCGGCCTTCAATGGCAGCCTGAGACAGATACCAGACAAGTTTTTTTTGTTGGAGTGTCAGCTCATCAAAACCGCTCACAGGATATCTAAGTATGCGTAAATCAGCAAATTGTTCTACTACAAAGGAGAATTTTTTGTCTTCCATAAATAATTGTTTTTTCTCGTTCCTTTTAAGTCTCAAAATAGGGGTCGATCAATTCAGCCAGATAACGGGGAATACGCGTAGGCCGACGTGTTGCCGCCTTTAAGAAAGCCAAAACCGTTTCTCCTGTAACCAGCAACTTTCCGGATTCGTTAAAGATGCTGTATTTAAACCTGATGCGTGATGTTGGAAACTCCTCAATACGGGTTTCAATGGTTAATTCTTCGTCATAAACAGCCGGATGATGGTATTTTACATGCAATTCAGACAAAGGAAGCATTGTGCCTTCCTGTTCGATCTGGCTGTAAGGAAGTCGCAGTTCTCTGAACATTTCGGTTCGTCCCACTTCAAAATAAGATGGATAAACTGCATTGTTAACAATCCCCATCTGGTCGGTTTCTCCATAACGAACACGTATTTTTGTGGAATGTTTGAGCATAACAGTTATTTGAAAGGTGAATCAGGCTCTTTAGCCATGTGATTGTAAGAAAGTTTTTCTATAAGAGCGGGCCACCATTTGCTTAGGAAAACAGTCAATTTTCCCTCTTTGAAAGTGAGAATAAGAGTGCGTTTACGTTTAATAATTGCTTTGGCCAAGTGTCTGGCAACTTCTTCAGCACTCATCATTTTATCCTCGGCGCGTGGTGTTTCACCCTGTTGTGCTCCATTGGCTGTCAGTGCTGACTTCCGAACATTGGATGCCGTGAATCCGGGGGCTGCAATGAGCACATGAAGTCCGTTTTTCAGGTTTTCAGTTCTCAATGTCTGCAAAAAACCGTGCATGGCAAATTTGGAAGCAGAATACCCTGTACGTCCTGGCAAACCAATAAACCCTGCAATAGAAGAGACTCCAACTACCGAGCCCCTGGTCTCAAGCAGGTAAGGTAATGCATATTTGGTACAATAAACAGTGCCCCAGAAGTTCACGTCCATTAGTTGTTTCAAAATGGAAAGATCCAGATCTTTGAATAGGGCCCGCATGGAGATCCCCGCATTATTAACCATGATATCAATTTTGCCGAACCGCTTGACAGTTTCATCAATAAGTTTCTTACAATCGGCTTCTTTGCTGACATCCGTGGGGGTAACAAGCACTTCGTATCCCTGATCGGTGAGTTCCTTTTGTATCTCAGTGAGTTTATCCGCATTGCGCGCTGCCAGTGATATTTTAGCTCCCCGTCCAGCAAAGTCCCGTGCACAGGCCAGTCCAATTCCTGAAGAGGCACCAGTAATGATGATGACTTTATCCTTCATTATAAGATAGTTTATACAGTTCTTGTTTATGACTTACAAAAATGGGCTTTTTTGTTCAAAGAAACATGCATCACCCCATTTTTCCGGTAGTTTACCTTCCCATCCATCAGGAAATATTCCCGTTTGTCATTCCCATATCCCCGGTCATCAAGAAAAAATTGCCAAACGACTCAGAACCATGCAATTTTGTAATATACTTTTGAATCATAAAATCCATTTCCAAATGCAGACAAGTATTAAAATCCTGGTTTTTATTTTTCTTCTGATCTGGTCGCATTCACTCACCGCTCAAACTGTTGTGAAAGGTTGTGTGACTGATAAACGGACAGGAGAACCGCTCCCAAGCGTCAATGTATATATTCAAGGGAGTTATGATGGTACAATTACCGGAGCAGAGGGTTGTTACGAACTTGAGGTCAATAAAAAAGAACCTTTTGTGCTTGTTTTTAGCTTTGTTGGCTACCAAAGCATTGAAAAGGAACTATCACCCGGAGAAGCAATAAATCTTGATGTGGAATTAAAAGAGAGTGTTACCAGTTTGAATGCAGTAACCATCACAGCTGGTAGTTTTCAGGCGGGCGACAAAAAACGTGCTGCAGTAATGGACCCCATGGATATTTATACAACTGCCGGTTCGCTGGGAGATATAGGGACAGCATTGAAAACACTTCCCGGAACCCAGGTAGCAGCAGATGACGGACGATTACTGGTGAGAGGAGGAGATGCTTCCGAAACCCGGGTTCTAATGGACGGCGTGCTTGCAGCCAAGCCTTATTATTCCAAAGTTCCTGATTTACCTACCCGGGGAAGGTTTGCTCCTTCTTTGTTTGAAGGAACCTTTTTTAGTACCGGAGGGTACTCTGCAGAATTTGGACAAGCACTTTCTTCTGTATTGGTGCTGGAGTCTCAGGATGTGGCCGTCGAAGAACTTACCAGTGTTTCGCTAATGAGTATTGGAGGGGAACTTGCCCAAACCTGGGTTGGAAAAAACCGTTCTTTTTCTGCAACCGGGAGCTATTTCAATTTTGAGCCTTACAACTCACTGGTTAGAAATCATATCGACTGGAAAGATCATGTGGAATCGTTCTCAGGAAATATCAATTACCGCCAGAAAGGAGAGAAGGGAGGCTTGTTTAAGTTCTTTGCCTCGGGTGACTACGGCGGCCAGGCCTTAAATGTGCCGGACGGTCAGGGAGGTTTGTTGCTGATTGATGAGACCGGAGGAAATGCTTATGTTAATAGTACCTACCATCATTCGGTGAGTGACAAAACATTAATGAAACTTGGTGGATCCTATACCTGGGACGATCAGGATATGAAAGCAGGGATCCATCATCAGCAAACCCGGGAGTGGGTGACAGAGGGAAAAATAAAAATGATCAGTCAGGTGAGCAATGCGTTAAAAATTAATTGGGGGGGTGCATGGCAAAAAACAAATTATGATGAAACCTATCGCAATGAAGCTACTGATTTTTCTATAGGTACCAATTTTTCCGACGACCTGATTTCCGGATTCGCAGAGGCTGAATGGCGCATGGGACCCAAAATTGCTTTGAGGCCGGGGCTGAGATTTGAACACTCCGGTCAGTCGGATGAACAGATTTTGTCACCAAGGGCTGCTATGGCATTGGCAGCAGGTGATAATACCACTTTTTCTTTGGCCTGGGGACATTTTTATCAAACCGCACAAAGCGATTTCCTGAAATACAACAGGGTGCTGGAAATGCAAAAATCCCAACACTATATTTTGGGTGTTCAGTCAGGAAGCCTTGCTACACGGTTGTTCCGTGCTGAAGCCTATCATAAGGACTATTCCAATCTCATTACCGGAGCGTACAATGTTTTTGGGGAGTTTGAACCACTGGATAATAGTGGAACAGGCTATGCGAGAGGTTTCGATCTTTTTTACAGAGACAAATCCCTTATTAATAATACCGATTTTTGGGTGTCTTATTCTTTTATAGACTCAGAGAGGAAGTTTTTGGATTATCCCCAAAAGGTGACTCCCGAGTATATTTCACCTCACACATTTAGCCTGGTTGCCAAACACTTCGTGTCTCCCCTAAGAACCCAGGTGGGGTTCACATGGATGTGGAATTCGGGAAGGCCCTATCATATTCCCGGAGATGAGGATTTTTTGGCACATACCTCACCAAATTATAGTGATGTCGGACTAAACTTCAGTTACCTTACCAGTTTGTTTGGGCAGTTTACAATTGTTCATTTGAGCCTTTCCAATGTATTGGGGCGAGAAAATGTGCTTGGCTATAGAAGAGTGCCACTTTCAGATGGGGAGAATGATTATTCTCTTATAACGATCCGACCGGATGTTAAACAGTTCGCTTTTTTGGGAATATTTATTTCCATCAACTAACCTGAATTATTAATACTAAACTTTTACAATTATGAAAACAGCTTTGATTTTGATTTTTTCTATGATGGCTTCTTTTTCCGTCTTTGCCAATGATTATGAAACAACAATGAAGGAAAGTATAGAAGAAATGTACCAGACCCAGGAACCGGAAATTCTTTCTAAAATTGCCGGAGAATTTTATCGTATTGGCGAAGCGGAGCAGGACAAATGGTTGCCTTATTATTACGCTGCCTATTCCTACGTAAGTATCACCTATAACCTTGAAGATGGAGACGAGATTGATGCATGGCTCGATAAAGGGCAGAATATGTTGGATAAAGCCATGGAGCTTAAACCTGATGAGGCAGAAAACCATGTGCTCCAAGGCTTGCTTTATTCTATGCGTATCACCAACCCTATGCGCGGGATGAAATTTTCAGGATTATCCAATGATGCTTTGGCAAAGGCCGAAAAACTTGAGCCTGAAAACCCACGTTTGTGGTTATGTAAAGCGCAAAATGTATATTATACTCCATCAATGTTTGGCGGAGGTGCCGAAAATGCCAAACCTCTGTTTGAAAAAGCTGCTGAATTATTTGATACCTTTGAACCACGAGGGGAACTTTATCCCGGTTGGGGAAAAGAAACCAATGCAGCTCAACTGGCATCAATCAACGGAGAATAATTTTTATTAGAAAACTGTTCTGTATTTATTTGTCAGCAGAGGATGAAAAATCAGAATCCCTGGCCTGCTATTTTCATGATATATTTGGGAATACAGCAGATTAGATACCAGGGGTTTTGGTTTTTTGTAAACTAATTGTTTGATATCAAATGAATCTCATGCAAAAAGAAAAGCAGGCGAGCAGGAAAAAAATCCCTGCGGTCTTAATTTATGGAACCATTTCGGCGGTGATCGGACTGGTATTTCTATATGTAAATTGTCCTCAATGCCTGAAATACCCTTCATCTGTTATACAAAACGTTGGGTACTCCTTAATGTTGGGATTGGGACTTTTTTTTAATAAATACTTATATGACGTTGCGATCGGGCCCTATATTTCCTGGCTAAAGAAGCCTCTTAAAGCCATTTTGATATCATTTGGCGTTACTACTTTGTATTCCAGCTTCGTTATATTCTTTACCAACTGGCTTTGGTTTTCATTGGTTCAGGGGATGGAATTTGGTGTTTTTTTAAGACAATATCCTGATATTTGGTTGGTTGAATTTGTAATATTATATTTCATCTCATTATGGTTTTATGCTCGTTCCTTCTTTTATTATTGGAAGAAAGAGATTGAAGAGAGAGAAATGCTCAAGCGTGAGGCCCTTGCAGCCAAATATGATGTACTAAAAAGTCAGGTTAACCCACACTTTCTTTTTAACAGCCTCAATGTGGCTACTTCACTGGTAGATAAGAGTCCGGAAAAAGCAAAGGAGTTTTTGAGCCGGCTTTCAGGCATGTATCGCGATATTCTGCAATTACAGGACAATGACCTGGTGTCCCTTGAAAGAGAATTGAAACTGGCATCCCGTTATCTCTATTTACAGGAGATGCGTTTTGGCAGGGCTTTTGAATTTTCATTGCCTGCCGATGGGGTAGAAAAATTTGAAATTGTTCCTTTGTCGGTGCAATTGTTGATGGAGAATGCTTTCAAGCACAACAGCTTCTCAACCGAAAAGCCTATGAAAATAGATGTTCAAATTCAAGGGAATAAGCTGGTTGTTCGCAATAGTCGAAACAATGGTCCTGAAACAAATAATTCACTTAAAATAGGACTGCAAAACCTCAAAGGGCGCTATCAATATCTGACAGGGCAGGATATTGACATTGTGCATTTTGATGGACTTTTTGAAGTTCATATTCCTCTGATAGAGACTGATTCCTTTTGATATTGTATTTATTGCATCTGAGATAAAAAAGCAAAAGCGGATAATCTGCAAAATACTATCCGCTTCAATACATTAAAACTAAATCTGCCGATTTAGCTATTTAAGAATTTCGAAAGTGTTTCGATAAGAATCTGTAGCCTGATAGGCTTTGCCAGGTAGTCGTCACAACCTGCCTCCATACATTTTTCTCTCTCGCCGGACATTACATGGGCCGTTTGTGCTATTACGGGGATACCCGGATTGATTTTCTTAATCTCACGAGTGGCTGTATAACCATCCATAACAGGCAATTGCAAGTCCATTAAAACCAGATCCACCTCGTTGTCTTTGAATAAATCAATTGCTTGCTGTCCATCTTTGGCCCAAAGAATTTTTGCACTTGTCCGTCTCAGAGCGGCATCAAAAAAAATCTTATTGGTGTCTACGTCCTCCACCACAAGTATTACTTTGTCGCCCCAGTCCTGATTTAATGCATTACTTAAATTCGAATCCGACATAATACAATTTACTTAAATTGAATTGATAACTCCTGAATTTTGGGAATCCAAATTAACACTTTATTTTTTAAATACCCTGAACTTTTGCAAAAAAAATATCTCTCTTTTCTTTTTAGTGTAACAGGATTGCTGAAACGTTCTTTTTTTTGTTCATTTGAGGTACTTTAATCAGATTAATCAATTTAACCCGGTCAGTCTGTTTCAAATTGGATAGCTAATTTTTCAGAAGTAGCTAACAATGTTTAAAGGGCCAATTTTTGCATTGTGGAAATGATCATAAAGAAATTATACACTATATCTCTTTTGTTGTATTGTTTTTCAGTGAGTTGGGTAGGTGCGCAAACTTTTGCTGACTTCTCTCTGGAAGCAAAATTACATTCTTTATCAATTGATAGTCTATCGCTTGAAGAGAAACTAGGATTGCTGCTTTATCCGCTCAATGATAGCTCACTAAATCCCAAAGAAAATGAGATAAAAAGTCCGTTGATTGCATCCCGAAAAGTTCTTAATGCAATTGATGGTTTCGTGGTTGACGGAGAGCGTTTCCCATTTCCCGATATCCATTCAATTGCCAATGTCAAGGATCCCGTATTACGTAAATTTCTCAGAAATGATCTCTTAACCTTCGTTGCCCGGCAAAACTATCGTTTTATTCTGGCCTCGAAAGAATATCTTTTTGAGGATGCAGAAAGGCCATGGAAGCCAGCAATTAATGATGATGATTTAGCTTTATGGGTTATATCCGGCAACAATGGGGACGCTATATCGGTAAATGCTGTAAAGGTGCCTGAAAAACTGTTAACTAAAAACCAGGGGTTGACACAGATCGATGATGGCAGAAGAAGGCGAGATGAGTTCAGCTCCTGGGTCGAAGAAAAGAATAATGAAACTGAACTCACCTTTGACGAGCTTGTATCGCAGGGTGTTTTATTTTTGTCCAATAACATAGAAAGAGATTATAATAGAATTCTCAGGGCCTATAGAAACAAGATTCTTCTTGAAGAAGATCTGGACACAGGTTGTGAGAAGGTATTGCGACAACTCAGAAAGTTGAAAAGTGATTTTACTCCAATTCAGATGGTTTCAAACTCCATCTCAGAGTTTGCCCGATGGACAGCTTTTCAAAAAGGAATACGTATTTTCAGCAGATCACAAAAGCAGTTTTTACCTGCTGATCTTTCCAATGTGAAAGCGGCCATTTGGTCGGATGTTAGCGAGGAGTCAAATGCAGCCTTCAATAAGTTACTTAATCTCCATATTCCGTTGCCAGATGCAGATAACGAGCAGATCAATTATGTTTTTTGGCTCGCTGATGGATCATTGCTCTCTGATTCCCTGGTGAAAAATAGACTGGAGCAAATCGGGCAAGAATATCCCAAAACCAAAATTGCTCTGCTAATAGCTAACTCCGGTAATTTTTTTCAATCCCACAACCTGGCGGATTCTATTGACGCATTGTTTACTGGAACTGCAGACTATCCACTTGTCTGGAACTTATTGGCACAGGCAGCTGCAGGGGGCATACATGTAAATATCGGAAACATCACCGATAATCGTTTTTCAGCTATAAAGCACTTGGTTCGTGATCAGCCAAGAACCAGATTGAAATTTGGGCTCCCTGAAGAAGCTGCCATGCATCGCGATTCCCTTTTGAGAATAGACTCCCTGATGCTGAGAGCTATAGAAGAGAAAGCAACTCCAGGTGGGCAGGTACTGGTTGCGAGAGATGGCGTTGTGGTCTGGAATAAGGCTTATGGAAGTCATACCTATAACAATCAAATTAATACTAATCTTCTTGATTTATATGACCTGGCATCAGTGACAAAAATAACGGCCACCATTCCCGCTCTAATGAAGCTCTTCGAAGAGGAGCGCTGGCAAATGGAAGATACTTTGGGACTCTTTTTTCCTCAAACCGACACCACCTCCAAATCCGGTATCTCCATCAAAGAACTGCTGATGCATGAAAGTGGACTTACGTCTTACATCCCTTTTTATCAAAAAACTATTGACCGTGATCGCCTCAAAGGAAGTCTCTTTGGTCGTCGGTATTCGTGGTTGTACAATATCAAGCTGGATGATTATATTTACCTGAACCGGACAGTTCGTTACCGGACCGATGTCTTTTCGGAACAAAACCACGACGACTTTGTAATTCCCGTAGCAGAGGATTTTTATATGAATAGAAATTATCTGGACTCTATGATGCTGCAGGTTATTGAATCACCCATGCGGACACGTCATCGTTATCTTTACAGTGATCTTGGCTTTTACTTTTTGGGACAATTGGTTCCCGGGCTGACAGGCCAAAACCTGGATTTTTTTGCTGATTCGTTCTTTTACAGCCCCCTTGGAATGCACCGCACCTCCTTTCTGCCCGTTAAGAGCTTTCCCCTGCAAGAGGTTGTTCCCACTGAACAGGACAAAGCCTTTCGTAAACAACTTATTCACGGTTGGGTGCATGATCCGGGAGCAGCAATGATGGGAGGCGTGGCAGGTCATGCCGGGTTATTTGCCAATGCAACCGATATGGCCAAAATGATGCAAATGTACCTGAATAAGGGTCAATATGGTGGCTACCAGTATCTGAAAGAAAATACCATCAACTATTTTACCCGCTGCCATAGTAGGGAAAACAGACGTGGTCTGGGATTCGACAAACCGGAACAAGACACCACTAAAGTGAGTCCTGTGTCCCTTTATGCATCTCCTGAATCGTATGGTCACAGCGGTTTTACTGGTACATTAGTTTGGGTTGATCCTCAATACGAGATCGTTTATGTGTTTTTGTCCAATAGAATACATCCAAATCAGTACAATAAGACCCTGATTCAGGAAAATTTCAGAACCCGTATTCAGGATGTTATTTACAACGCCATAATTAGTTCCGACGAATAAAAGGCAGATGAACTCAGCCCCGAACGTCCGAGGGTGCTTTTGTTTTTTTTGATGGATTTTGGTATATTTGAGTGTAACCAAACGTTCTTACATGAGAAAAATCTACCAATGTTTTCTGATTCTGTTACCTTTTTTTTCTTTCCTTTCCTGCTCGCCCAACGAAGATCTGCAAATTGATGTGACCGACAATGTCATGGTAGCTGAACCTCTTGTTCAACGAGATCTGCAACAGGTGCTCGACGAAGGTGTGCTTAGAGCCATTATGGTTTACAGCAGTACCTCTTATTTTTTATACCGTGGGCAACCAATGGGGTATGAATATGAATTGCTTCAGCGGTTGGCTGATCATCTTAATGTCAAACTGGAGATTGTTTTAGCAAAAGACATCAATGAGCTGATCAATATGCTAAATAGAGGAGATGGCGATATTTTGGCTCATGGAATGACCGTGACACAAAGACGTCGACGTTTTGTATCATTTATGGACTATCTCTACCTTACCAGGCAGGTTCTGGTGCAGCGAAAACCGTCAAACTGGAGACAGATGAAATTGCACGAAATTGAGAAAGAATTGATTTCCGACCCCATTGAATTGATAGGACAAACTGTTTCCGTCAGAAGAAACACCGCCTATTATAGCCGTCTCAAAAATCTTCAACAGGAAATAGGAGGGAAGATTCTTGTTGATACCATTCCCGGTGAGTGTTCTACCCAGAAAATTATCAAGATGGTAGTGGATGGTGAATTAAACTATACTGTGGCAGATAATAATATTGCGCAAATAAATGCCTCTTATTATCCTGTTTTGGATGTAGAAAACCCTGTGAGTTTCTCTCAGCGTATATCGTGGGCTGTCAGAAAAAATTCCGCAGAGTTGCTGGATACCCTCAATTACTGGGTTGATAAAATGAAGGATGATGTGAACTATTATGTGATTTACAACAAGTATTTTAAGAATACCCGTTCTTTTCAGCAGCGAATTTCTTCTGATTTTTATAGTGGAAATGGAGGAAGGGTCAGCCGTTTCGATAGCATTGTGAAATATCATGCCGACAGAATTGACTGGGATTGGAGATTATTAAGTTCTGTTATTTACCAGGAATCACGCTTTAATCCGGTAGAGGAATCCTGGGCCGGAGCAAGAGGATTAATGCAATTAATGCCTGCCACAGCCAGAGAATTGGGAGTTTCGGATGTTACGGATCCCTCACAAAATATCAAAGCAGGAAGTACTTATTTGAATCAAATGTGGAACCGATGGGAGTCAATTCCTGACTCCAGTCAACGGCTCAAATTTACTTTAGCTTCCTATAATTGTGGTTATTCACATGTAGTCGATGCACGCCGGCTGGCTGAAAAATATGATGCTGATCCTAAGCTTTGGGACAACAATGTGGAACAATACCTGCTTAACCTGATGTATCCCGAAAATTACAACGATGAAGTAGTTAGATATGGCTATGTAATGGGAGAGGAGCCGGTCAACTACGTCAATCAGATTCTGGAAAGATATGAACAATATGCTCAACTATTACCGGCCGATGATTCTCAGCCGACGAGTAATTAATCATCGTCCTTTTTTTTCGTTAAAAAAAGCTGCTGAATATGCCAGAGCAATTCGTGTTCCACATAAGATCTTTACGTCAATTTGCCTTTGGGTTTGAGCTTTTTTCACCGGAGTATTTAATCAGACCTTGAAAACAGAAAATGCTTCTCCCTGAAAAAACAAAGAAGCATTTTCTTCCAAATTTTTCCGTGGTTTTACGTTTTTTTTTAGTTAGAAACCTCTGTGCCAGTTGGTTAATCATCTGCCATGATCGCAACGTGCAAAGCGCTATATAATTAAAATTCAATATGTAAACACGATATTTTTATTCTCTGTGTAAAATTTAAACAGTTTCTTAGTTTTATTTACTGATTAAAATCGATCAGACATAAAACACATATCATGGAAATAGGTATTTCGGACTAAGATATACTTTCTACCTCAAAAAACGTTCTGAATACTCTGATCATATATTCATGATCATAAGTTCCGGCCAGTTCTCTTACCGAATGCATGGCCAACATAGGATTGCCTACATCCACTGAGCGTATATCCATTTGGGTGGTCAATACATTCCCCAGAGTAGATCCGCCAGCCATGTCACTCCGGTTGACAAATCTCTGACATGGCACACCAGCATGGCGACATAAAGCCTCAAAAACAGCCCCACTGTCTCCATCAGTAGTATACTTCTGGTTGGCATGTATTTTAATAACCGGTCCTTTATTCATCAATGGATGCAATACCGGATCATGTTTCCCGGGATGATTGGGATGAACAGAGTGTGCCATGTCTGCAGAAATCATGAAAGATTTGTGAAGTGTCTGTTGGATTCCTTCCTCATCCTCACCCAATTGTCTGAGTACTCTTTCATATATATTTTTAAACACCGGAGATCCAGCCCCTTGTTTTGTTTGACTTCCTACTTCCTCATTGTCAAAAATGCAGAGAAAATTGGTAGCTGCAGAAGACCCGGTCTCCAAAAAACTTTTCAAACCTGCATGAACCATTGCCAGATCATCCAGTTTGGGACTGGAAATGAATTCACTTTCCGGTCCCAGCAGACATCCTCTGTGGTGTTCGTAAAGCGTAATGTCAAAATCCAGAATTTTATCCGCTTCAACTTCTGCTTCTCTGGCCAGCATTTCTTTGAAATAACCTTTTCTTGACTTATCACCCAGAATTCCTGCCAACGGAAGCATATCTTTTTGTTTATTCAGTTCCACTCCCTCGTTTACCTGACGATTTAGATGAATTGCCAGGTTTGGAATCGTTAGCATTGGACGATTGAAATTAATCAGACGTGATTCAGGAAAAAGTGGATTTTCCCCTTCAATAACCACACGCCCTGCCATAGAAAGGGGCCTGTCAAGCCAACTCATGAGAATTGGGCCTCCATACACTTCAGTGTTGAATTTTAAATAATAGTCATCTTCTACCATTTCCGGTGAAGGTTTAATCTTAAATGAGGGGGAATCGCTATGAGCACAAATAAGGCGTGCTCCTGATTCTGAAGGAGCTTTGTGTCCGCAAATAAAAGCATAAACTGATGATCCGTTTTTGATGGTATAGTATTTACCACCAGGACTGATGTTCCATTTGTCCTCAAGCCTCAGAAAATCAAAGCCGGCGCTTTCCAATTGATCAGAAACATGTTTTACTACGTGATAAGAACTGGCTCCTTCATAAATGAAGTCAATTAATTCGGTGGCTGATTTTTTCGCTTTGTCCATATTGTTCATTTTTTGCCTGGAATAACCCAAGGTCTGTATTGTAATTATAGGCTCTTCATATAACAAAGTTAATCTATAGCGGTTCGGGAGAAAATGATTTTGTTCAATTTATAAGTAATACTTCTGTAGATAGCTGCAAATATATGACAATCAATTGATTAATCAATTAATAATTGACTCAAAATCCTAATAGTCAAACCTTTGGGTCTAACTATGATTAACGAACTATATGTATGAAGGTATCCACCTAATAAATGCACAAATAAAATTATTCTTTCGAACAAAAAAAATATTCTAAAATTATAGTTCAGGCTTGATGTTCCTCATTTTTTGTTATAAATTTACTTAAAAGAGGTGGTGGAAATTTAAAATTAATTGATTAGGAATGAAATTTGATTAAGTAAATAAAGTTTTTTAAAATCAGACTATTAAGAGCATATTGGATTGGTTCAATGAAGAAACAATGGTTTGATTCGCGAAATATATTTATTTAAATGATATTTAAAATATGAAACATTATCGCATAAAGGTAAGAGATGATAAGGCTGCGTTTTTGGAGGAATTATTAAGGTATTTGGATTTCCTTGATTACGAGCAGGTAGAAAATTTTTCCGAACCACGCATTTATTCCAACTTTGAGTTGCGATCTCGGAAGGATCAGCAAAATGAAACCTCAGGACAAAAAACAACGGTTCGGAAAAAAGATAAAATATCTCAGGAGCAGAGTTCCTCAGCAGATAGTCTGAGAGAAGTACTGGCGCGAATTGATCAAATGAGGGATCAGTCCAGAAAAAGCAAATAATACCATTAAAAAACCTCAAACAAAAACCTCTCCGAAAA
>DHQK01000213.1:13789-26533 GCA_002411085.1 Marinilabilia sp. UBA5340
TTTTCGGAGAGGTTTTTGTTTGCTTCATTTGGTATTACGAGATGATAAATTTCTTGTAAATTTGCAGCTCAAAAATTTTAATCAAACAGAAATGATCAAAACATATTCCCTCAACGAATTTGTCGTATTGCTTTTGCGCTTTTTTTTGGCCATGGTTTTATTCTCTTTCACCCGGCTTATTTTTTTCTGGTTTAACGCCGATCTTTTTGGAGAGATTTCTTTTAATACTTTCATGAGATTGCTGACTGGAGGCCTCCGTTTTGATCTCAGCGCTTTACTTTATGTGAATTCATTATTTATCCTACTTTCACTAATTCCTTTAAAAGCCAAATTTAACAAATGGTATCAGCAAGCACTTAGGTGGCTATTTCTAGTCACCAACGGGATTGCTCTGGCTGCGAATATAGCTGATACCATTTACTACCGATTTACCTTGAAAAGAACTACTGCCAGCGTTTTTGAAATATTTTCCAATGAGGAAAATATGGGATCGCTTTGGAGCCGCTTTGTTATTGATTACTGGTATGCTACATTGCTTTGGATTGGTTTAATTCTTTTGCTGGGCTTTCTATATAACCGCTTCAAAGCCAAACCTGCTCTAAATACTTTTGGATGGAAATATATCGCAGTCTCTGCTGTGACAATGGCTTTGGCCGGCGGGCTATCCATTGGCGGAATGAGAGGTGGTTTTCGGCACAGCACCCGACCTATAAACATAAGTAATGCAGCAAGATACATCGAAAGACCAGAGCAGGTAGGCATTGTGCTTAATACGCCTTTTTCGGTTTTAAGAACATTAGGCAAATCGGTTTTTCAGCCTGTTCATTTTTTCGATGAAAAGGAATTATCAGCTATTTATTCCCCCGTTTATGCGCCTCAGAAATCAGCGTCAGGAAATACCGGTAATCAATCGCAACCAAATGTTGTATTGATCATTCTGGAAAGTTTTGGTCGGGAACATATAGGAGCACTAAATAAAGATCTGGATGGAGGGGAATATAAAGGTTTTACGCCCTTTTTGGATAGTTTAATTAATCAATCCTGGGCTTTCAACCATGCTTATGCCAATGGCCGAAAATCTATTGATGCACTGCCTTCTATTGTTGCCTCAGTTCCGTCATTGGTACAGCCATATATTGTATCCGAATATGCCAACAATGACATCAACGGCATGGCAGGTTTGCTACGTGAAATCGGCTATGAAACAGCATTCTACCATGGTGCTCCCAACGGGTCGATGGGGTTTATGGCATTTACCAAAATGGCAGGATATGATCAATACATTGGTAAAACGGAGTACAACAACGATGAAGATTTTGATGGTATGTGGGGAATATGGGATGAGCCATTTTTCCAGTTCTTCTCCAACGATATGAGTCGATTAAAAGAACCCTTTTTCTCGACGATCTTTTCTTTGTCCTCACATCATCCGTTTGCTGTTCCCGAAAAATATGAAGGGGTATTTCCCGAAGGGCCGCTGCCTCTGCACGAATGTATGGGATATACAGATATGGCTTTGAGGAAGTTCTTTGAGTCAGCATCCCAAACATCCTGGTATAAAAACACGCTTTTTGTGATCACCGCAGACCATTGTACTATTCCTTTTCATGAAGAATACAAAACACCTGTTGAAAGCTTTGCAGTTCCTTTATTATTTTTCAAGCCTGGGGATATTCCGGTGAAAATGGATTCAGGGCTGGCCCAGCAAACGGATATATTGCCCACTGTGCTTTCCTTTATTGACTATCCACATCCGTTTGTGGCATTTGGTAACGATTTATTCTCCACAAACAAGGAGGATCGGTTTGTGGTAAATTATTTCAATGAGTCATTTCAGTTTCTTTTCCGGGATTATGCCCTTTATTTCGATGGCAAAAATATTACCGGAGTCTATAACATTGAAAAGGATCCACTCCAAGAGAACAATATCAAAGATAAAGTGAAAATGCCACAGGCAGAGGAGCTAATGAAAGCATATCTGCAACAGTACATTACCCGAATGATTAATGATCAGCTTACAGTCAGGTAATGTTCAGATAACAAAAATTAACCAAACTGATTATCATAAAATTTGATTTGGTAACAAGCTCAGAAAAGAAAATTTACGGTACAATGCATCCCCGTTGACTTGCAAAAAAAGTGCTGTTAAACTACGAAATTTTAACATTGTTCAAAAAAAAACGCATTTTGAAGCATTTTTTAGGGTTTGGAATTTGGTAAACACCAAAAACCGTCTATATTTGTGGACAGAAGAATGGGAAACTTAGTTTTTAACCCTAAAAATTAATTTTTATTATGAACAAAGCTCAATTAATTGAAGCAATCGCTGGCGAATCAGGATTGACTAAAGCCGATGCTAAAAAAGCACTCGATGGTTTTATTAAAGTAACCGGTGATGCATTGAAAAAAGGTGACCGGATTGCACTCGTAGGATTTGGTTCTTTCGCAATCTCAGAAAGAAGCGCCCGTACAGGTCGTAATCCTCAAACCGGTAAGGAAATCCAAATTCCTGCTAAAAAAGTAGTTAAGTTTAAAGCTGGTAGTGAACTTACTGATGCTGTAAACTAATTCTTTTTTGGTCAAAAGAATAAGAAGGGGGTGTTTCAGGTTTATGAAATACCCTCTTTTATTTTTCATGAGATGGAAAAAGCACTTATTGAACACCTTTCCTGTTTTGTAACCAAGGCCCGGTTGGAACTTTTCAAAAAAGTTTTATCCAACCGGACAGATTATATTGCGGTTGTATTGGAAGATATTTTTCATCCACACAATGCCAGTGCTGTTTTACGAAGCTGTGATTGTTTTGGAATTCAGGATGTGCACATCATTGAAAACAGACACGAATATAATGTGAATCCAGACGTAGCTTTGGGTGCATCAAAATGGCTCACATTAAACCGTTACAGACAGCAGGGAATAAACAATACATTAGACTGCTTGTCTGAGCTTAAACGGAAGGGCTACAGGATAATAGCTACATCTCCGGACAATGTGGCAAAAAAATTTCCCGATATTGAAGTAAACAAGGGCCCGTTTGCCCTTGTTTTTGGTGGAGAGAGAACAGGAGTTTCTGACAGTGTCAAAGAAATAGCTGATGAATATGTTACCATTCCGATGGTAGGATTTACGGAAAGTTTAAATATTTCAGTTGCTGCAGCCATTTTGCTGCAACATTTTGCACAGGTAGTGCGTACTACTAACCTGGGCTGGCAGATAGGTGAGGAGAAATACAATGCCCTTCTACTCAATTGGCTCCGGAAATCTATTCGACGCGTAGAGATTATTGAAAAGGATTTTTTGATGAAATCCTGTGGAAATGTTGATTAAGTAATATTTTTTAGGGAGTAATTCCATATTTTGCTTTTTCCGAATGGGATTATTTGAGTATATTTTGTATTTTTGACCAAAATCTCTTTCTATGAATTGTATCATTATTGATGACGACAAGCTGTCAATAAAAATAATTGAGGAATTTGTGGGCCGTACAGAAGGCCTTCACCTGGCAGGATCTTATTCAAGTGCCGTTGAGGCAATCAATACATTGAATCAACCCGGCGCCGAAAAAGTAGATCTGATTTTTCTGGATATTGAAATGCCTGAGATGTCAGGTATTGAATTTCTTGAATCTCTGGAAATTATTCCTCAGGTGGTAATATACTCTTCTCAGGAAAAGTATGCATTGGAATCTTATGAGTACGATGTTACTGATTATTTGCTAAAACCGGTTCAGTTCGGACGTTTCATTAAAGCCGTAAACAGGGCCCGAGAACGTTTCGAGAAGAAAGAAAGTCCGGTAAAAGAGAGTACTGAAATTTTTATTAAAAATAACGGCTCTCTCGTTCGCATTAAGTACGATGATATTCTGTGGATTGAAGCGCTTGAAAATTATGTGGTGCTCAATACTTTTAATGAGAAGTACACCATTCATTTTACTATGAAATCCATCACAGATAAAATGCCTGCGGATAAGTTTATGCGAATTCACCGGTCATTTATCGTTAATTTCAGTAAAATAAAAGTAATTGAGGACAACTCAGTTGTGATTAAAACCGACAGCGGAACCAAGGTTATTCCCATTGGTAAATCATACCGGGATAAGTTGATGAACGATATTAACCTGATATCAAAGTAATAGAATTACCTACAAAAAATGGCCGTCTTGAAAAAGATGGCCATTTTTTGTATATCAGTGATAGTGTTTTATCTAGCTGATAAATTTGTTATTCCAAAAGATTGTCAGTGTAGAGAATACTCCAGGGAATCAACCAGTTGGAGTTCCCCATTGCACCCTTGAAATCGGTGGCGTCGAACCAAACATCTTCTAAATCTGCCAAAACTCCTATATTCTGTTTTACCGGAATAAGGTTCATTCTATCTATATTCTGAGGATTGTAATTAATTCCGGGATTGTCCAGTACATTTTGCCAGGTATCGAAATATGAACTCACTAAAGCATCCTGTTCTGTTACATCCGTAACGTTGTCGGGATAAACACTGAATATCTTGAGTGTGGAGTTGTTTCCCACATTGTAAAATACACTGTTCAAAACCCTTAAGTTCCCATTCAGAAACTGCTGATAGCTGTCAAGTGTTTTGTTAGAGAACTCAATGTCAATACCATCTTTCTGGAACAAGAATATGGAATTGGCAATGGTGCCAGAAGCGCTGTTATCAAAGCGTCCAAGCTGACCATCTTCGTCCATCCCCTTACCCAAAAAAGTGGCATTTGCCACAATTGGCCTGGTAGCAGGAAGACCTTCGCGATCGCTCAATTCAAAAAGAAGATCTCCTGATGCATCAGATTGAAGGCCGACAATAAATTGGCATTTGCCTTTATATCCCAGGTCAAAGTCAAAGGCATCATCACCACAAAAAGCTGCCAGAAGATATTTTCCATTAACAGTACCGCCAAAAAATTCAAATCCGTCGTCCCGGTTCGAAATAACTTCTACATATTCCAGGGTTGTACCACTTCCGACACCGCCAAGGGTTAGCCCGTTAATTTCATTGTCATCGCCAATAGAGGTGCCTCCGTGCCGGATTGAAACATATTTGAAAATTCCGGAATTATCATCAACTATAGTACCCCCATATACTCCCCGTGGCTCTTGCTCGGGAATCCCTTCAATAAAATTTTCTCCCCCGGGAGCGTTCACAGGTGCACTCCCAAGAATAATTACCCCTCCCCAAAGTCCGTTATTCTCAATAGGAACAGAGCCTTGCAGGTCATCTCCTTCAACTGTAAAGATAATGGGAGACTCCGGTGTTCCTTCGGCAATGATACGGCCACCCCGGGCCACCACCAATGCCGATGCGTTAATATCCTGTCCGGTTTTTGCCCGGATTACGGTTCCGGCTTCAATAGTCAGGGTTTGACCATCATTTACGAACACAATTCCATCCAACAAGTATTTGTTGTCAGCAGTCCATGTTACCGTTCCGGTTCCACCTCCGTTATCGGATACAATGGTAAACTCACCCGGAATTACATATTCTGATTCACGACAACCAAAGAAAGCAATCAGAAAAAGAACTCCAACGGTTAATACTATTATTTTTGGTTTTTTCATGGCCTCTGAGATTAAAAGGATGCTTGAATATTCAGATAAAAGGCGGAAACAACCTCTGCATTTTTTGCGGCAGGATAGTAATCCTGATAATTGGCTGCAATACTTATGGCTTTAATAGGGCTATATTCTATGCCTGCAGTAAGAGCTGTTTCATCATTGGCCAAATTCCAGGGTATTGATTCGCCATCCAGAATATTGGAATCTACCTTATCGTACCGACCAAAAATATGTATTTTGGGCAATACCAAAAGGTCTCCGACAATAGAAAAACCCTCTACATTATGGTCTTGAACAAATCCACGGTTAAAATGCCATGCATATTCACCACCTAATGAAAAAAGATCGGTCTTGTAACCCGCAAAAAATACAGTTGTTCCCTGAGATACTTCCTTATTGGATAAGTCGCCATAAATGCGGGTTGTAAAACCATCCAACGGACGCAGTGTGAAACCCAATGCCCCTTTAAAGGTGTTGTCATTTTGAAGGCTGGAATAGCCTTCTCCATTGAAAATGGCAAAGTCGACATCAAAAATTTCAGATTTCCATGCTGCAGTAATTCCAATATCAGCACTTGGACCAAACTTGTAAGTATCCATAAAAGACTTTTTGATGTAACGGCGTCCCCAAAATTTTTCCTGAGTGTTAAATTGTGTGGCTCCCTGAAGTCCGACAGTAATTTTAAGCTGTTCCATCGGTGTATAATAAATGGCAGCGGTTTTGAAATAGCCAAATCGTCGCAAAAGGGAATATTGGGAAGCATCGTTAGGAGAGCCAATATCTATTTTTACTTCCGCAGCAAATTCGGGAGATAAAAAATACTCATACCCGAGATAAGCTCTTCGTACCTCGAATGCTGTTTGTTTTTCAGGGCCCTGAAGCGAAGTGTTGAAATTGGTAAATATTTTACCAAATACTTTTCCCGAAGGAACAAATTCAGAAGATTCACTTTCCTGAGCATACGATATTGAGGTTGCTATCGTCCCAAGTAGGAGTAAAGCAACAGTTTTTTTCACTGAAAACATTTTTCCCAAGAATTAAAATTAAAAGAGGGTCATACCCTGTGAAATATGACCCTCTAAATATGAATTAGTTTTATTTTTTATGAGCCGCAACAAAGTCTCGTTGCGCTTTCAACAGATTAATCAGGTGAAGAAGCATATTCTGCGTTTCATGCAAAACGGAGAGATAAAGCATGCTGATCTTTGTTCCTGCTTTTTCTTTCTTGATGCGTTTTAGCTGCTTTTTCCTCAGTCCCTTGATGGTTTCAATCAGTTTAGATTGTTCCTCCATAAGATCCTGCAAGTTTGAGAAATCAGAGTGATCAATCATAGTGATTGATTTGGTTATTAGTGATCTAACCTTGCTTTCCATTATATTAATCTCCTCAAACTGGGCATCAGTAAACACTTTGTGATTATTGTCCAGATGCTCGAAGCATGGATTGGTGATAAATGCCAACGAATGAGTGGTTTCGCGCATATAATCAACAACTTGTACATAGTAAAGTCCCGAATCTATGGATTCTTCCTGAAGCTTTCGAACCGTATTGTAAATATTGGATTTGAGCTTCTTGATCTTTTTGTTGAGTGATGAAACTTCCTTGGTAGTTTCTTTCAGATGCTTGCGATCTTCTGCTTCAAAGAAGTTAAGGGAATCACCATATATTTTAGAAATGTCTTTCAATACTTTAGATACACTGGTACGGCACTTTTCCAGTACTTTCTCTGACAGGATTTCTCCATCGACCTCTTCGATTTCCAGATCTCCATAAGATTTTTTTTCTGAATCCTGTTTTTTGGAAATTACATGGGTTCGGTAAACCATAAATGCTGCCAGTGCAATTAATCCGGCAATAGCATAAACACCACCGAACATCATAATATTGGCAAATATGAAAGCAACGGAGGCAGCAGAGAAGGCCGTGAAGAACCAACCTCCGATTACAGATACAACACCGGTAATTCGGTATACCGCACTTTCGCGTCCCCAGGCACGATCAGATAATGAACTACCCATTGCTACCATAAATGTTACATAAGTGGTCGATAAAGGCAGCTTCATTGAAGTGGCAAAAGCAATAAGGATACTGGCAACCACCAGATTCACAGAAGCCCGGATCATGTCAAAAGAAGCAGCTTCTTCTTTACTCTTTTTCTGGCGTTCCTCTTCATAAACAGATGTGTCAAACTGTTTGTCAAGGAATTTACTTACGCGTGCCGGAACAAGTTTGTTGACTGAATTGGATACAGCAATACTTCCACGTACAATGGAACGGGCAAAGAAAGAAGAGCCAAAACGCTCTTCGCCCTCGGATTGACGTCCCAGATCGAGGGAAGTTTTTACTACCCGTTTGGCTTTCTTGGATGTCCAGAGGGTCACAACCATTACCAGACCTGCAATAATCAATAAATAGGAATCCGTTTTAACTTTTCCTGCCAGAGATGTCATTAGCATGTCAGGGTTGCTACCACCTTCGGCCATGAAATTCTTGAAGGATTCAAAACCTGCCAATGGCACTCCAATAAAGTTAACCAAATCATTGCCGGCAAAAGCCATGGCCAGTGAGAATGTCCCAGCGAGTACAATAAATTTCAGGATATTCACTTTAAAAAGCCAATAGAAAACCTGAAGTATGACCGTCCAGAAAATAAGGCTGTAAACGATGATCAGGGTTCCGTTTGTTGCAATCCAGTTCTGGACATCTTCCGACATAAAAGTAGCCCCTTTGGCACCTTTTATGATTAAGAAATAAGTGATAGCAGTAATCGCAATACCGCCCCAGATTCCGCCAAAATACTTGATTCTTTTTTTGAAATTAAAAGAGAACAAAATCCTTGCAATGTACTGGACAATCATTCCCACTGTAAATGATACTACCACCGATAGCAATATCCCGGAAATAATAGCCAGGGCTTTGGCTGAATTGATGTACTCACTCAGATTCATCTCCGGATTGTTCATGGATTTGATAAGCGCAACACCAATGGCAGCTCCCAACAATTCGAAAACGATAGATACAGTGGTCGAAGTGGGAAGTCCGAAAGTGTTGAACAAATCAAGCAGAATGACATCAGTAATCATCACCGCCATAAATACAATCATGATGTTTTCGAAAGTGAAGTACTGGGGATTAAAAATCCCTTTTCGTGCTACTTCCATCATGCCTCCCGAAAAACTGGCTCCGATGAATACACCTAAAGCAGCAATAATCATAATGGTTTTGAAGGAGGCTACCCGTGCTCCGATGGCCGAGTTTAGAAAGTTTACGGCGTCGTTGCTCACACCCACTACCAGATCGGATATAGCAAGTAAAAATAAAACGCCTACGAGAACTAAATAAATTGTTTCCATTTGTTGAAGAATAGTTTATTTTTTTCGGTTGCAAACATAGTTGCTATAAATTTCCAAAATGTTTTGCCCTCGTTAAGTCTATGTTAAATTTGTGTTAACAACAATAGGTAAAGAGCTGATTTACAGCAATAAGTCAAGATAGCGCTTTTGAGCCCTTTATTCAAATTTAAGGATTAAATAACAAAAAACATTGAAAAAGATACCGCATCTTTTGGAGTATTTTTCAATCTTTGCAGCGCAATAAAAAAGCTGATTAATGTATTGGAGTACACTTTTGGATGGGATGCTGGTTGGGTTTTCTGCTTCTTTGCCTTTGGGGCCTATTGGCGTTTTAATAATTCAACGGACTTTGCAGAACGGAAGAACATCGGGACTGATCTCCGGTTTTGGAGCGGCCATGTCGGATACTATATATGCCATAATTGCCGGTTTTAGTTTATCCTATATTGTTACCTTTATTGAAGCACAGATTTTGTGGATTCAGTTGGGGGGAGTCATCGTACTTACCGGCCTGGGAATAAAAATATTCCGAACCAATCCGGTAGCTCAGCTTAGAAAACAAAAAGCCGGCAAACATTCTCTTATCAGTGATTTTGTCTCTACTTTCCTGCTGACATTAAGCAACCCGCTGGCTATTTTTCTGTTTATTGCTTTTTTTGCAAGCTTCAGAGTTTTAAAGTCTGAATATGGACTCTTAGGTCACCTGACCATCATTTCAGGCGTTTTTGTAGGTGCAGCTATCTGGTGGACAATACTTACAGCCATTGTATCTCTGTTTCGAAGTAAAATTAATCTGCGGCGTCTTTTCTGGATCAACAAAATTGCCGGTGCGACTATCATTGTATTGGTGCTGATTGCATTTTTGATATGGGTAGTACGTGAATATTTTTAGTGACTGTTATACTACCGACGTATTTTCACTGGCTTATTTACTGAGGTGTTTTCAAGGGGAAAAGTGATTAAAACCACCTTTGTGAAGGGGAACCAGTTTCCCGGATTTTTTCCATTGGATTTCTCCGGATGGTTTATTTGTGATTGTTCCAACAATCGAAAGAGGATGAGAAAATGTTTTGTTGTACGCTTCCTTGATTGGATTAACCTTCTCTGAATCAATTGTCAGAAGCAACCGATAGTCTTCACCTCCTGTCAGTGCAAGTTTTAGGGCATCCCACTGATTATCGGAAGCCGTTTGTTGAAGTTCCGGAGAAATTGGAATCTTTTCCAGATGAATGATAGCCCCCTTGTCCGATTTTTGAAGAATATGCCCCAAATCGGAGGCAATGCCATCCGAAAGATCCATCATAGCATGTACGCCGGAATATTTCCCCAGCCACAAACCTTCATCCACTGCAGGCTCAGGTTTGTTGTGCCAACTGACCAACTTCTTAGAGTTGGTATCAGGAGTCAGACCATCCAAAAGCACCTTTAATCCCGCTCCGGAATCCCCCAGGAACCCTGTAACGCATATAGCATCACCGTTTTGAGCCGATGATCTGAGTTTGGCTTCACCTTTTTTTACTTTCCCAGTGACACAAACGTTAATAATTATTTTTCCGGGGGATTTAGTAGTGTCACCTCCCAGTAAAGGAACTTTGTATTTTTCACTCAACTGGTGATAACCATTCATAACCTCGTCCATGTACTCCACATCAACATCAGAAGGAAGTGCGATAGACAGAAATGAGCCCGTTGGCTGTGCACCCATGGCAGCTATATCACTTAGATTTACGGCAAGCGCCTTGTAGCCAAGATCGAAGGGGGAGATGGCAGCTTTGAGAAAATGAATATCTTCAATAAGTAAATCCGTTGTAACCACCTGCTCAAATTGATCATCCAGTGGCATTATGGCACAATCATCACCAATACCATGAACAGCTGGTTGGAGTAAGCCGGAAAATTTTCCGGAAAAGCGATCAATAAAACCAAATTCACCTATTTCAGAAAGTTGCATCGTTAAAAATTTTATAATTGCCTGATAAAAACAGAGGCAATGTTCTGAAAATAACATTGCCTCTGTATGCAAGATACTTTATTCCTGGGTAACTTCTTTCATTTTAAGTTTTTCTCCGGCATCTTTCACCACATTGCGATAAAACTCTTCATCATAACCCGGATATTCGGGTGAATGGGGATTTCCATACTCGTTTTTAAGGAATTCGCCATTTTTTTCCGGGTGAATATTTCCATCCAGGTATTTAATCATCAGGAATTGACCCAGTTTTTGCCATTTTTCCACGGTTATTCGCGACTGATTGTGACTGTAATCAGTCAGAAACGCTTCTGCCAGTTTCGGATTCTGCTCGAAAAGCTGGCTGGCAGTATTGTCTATGGCAGGCTGCATTTTTTCAAACTTGTCTTCCAGCTCTTTCTGAATTTTACGGATGTCTTTAATCATATAACTATACCGGCTATAAGACATGTTGGAAACCCAGTTGAATACCCAAAAAGCAGCATCCCAGGAAAATTCGAGCATATTTCCATTTCCTTCTGCAAATTCATAAGGCGCACTTTGAATTCCGGCGTACATGGGAACATAAACCGAAGCATCAGCATCATCCACACCAAACCACAGAATTCCACCAACAGGATCGGGGAGCCAGTTGCGTAATTGTGCGACAAAAGAGAATCCTGTTTGCTGCGTAGCAATAGCACGCTCATTGAGATATTCCTGACCATCCACTTCCCAGGTGAGCGGGCGCCAACGATAAGGCACTTTGTAGGCCCCGGCCCCGGCATCCTGGGTCATATCCAAAGCAGTTCCTTCAAAGTGGTCACGCATGATGTTCATCACATCTCGGGCTGTCACCTTTTTTTGAGGTTTGATAAAAAGAGGCATGCGATCGTCCGATTCGCCAAGAATAAAATCTTCGTACTTGTCGGCTTCCTCCTGGTTTACGTGACGAAAAGCGGCCCATACACGGGCTTCACAAAAACGAATGGCACCGTAATCAAGCGGTGCATAAGCATCCGCAAAACTAAATTCTTTATTTTTCCCATCGAAATACCCCTGTTCGCGGGCAAATGAGATTACATCGGTGGAATAGATGCAATTCTCCTCATCGTTCAATGGGAAGGTCGTAATACGGGCCTGATTTGCATGAGCAGAGATATACCCATCAGGCACCTTACGGGCCACCCATACTGCGCCTTTGTTATTTGGGCCTTTACCAATCATTTCCATAATCCATATCTCATTGGGGTCGGCAATGGAAAAGCTCTCTCCCGAACTGTAATAACCATATTCTTCTACCAATGAAGTCATGATGTTTATTGCATCGCGTGCTGTTTTAGCTCTTTGCAATGCCACATAGATCAAACTTCCATAATCCATTATACCGGTTGTGTCCCGAAGCTCTTTTCTACCACCAAAAGTTGTTTCAGCAATGGAAACCTGGTTCTCATTCATATTTCCAATCACACGATAGGTCTTGGGTGCCTGTGCTATCTGTCCCAGATATTTTCCGGTATCCCATTCATAAATATCCAGCATTGCCCCATCAGCATGATTCGCTGCCGGCCAGAAGTATAACTCACCAAACAAAACATGCGAATCGGCTGCATACGAAATCATGGTGGAACCATCAGCCGAAGCATTTTTGGTAATCAATACATTGGTGCATGCACTGGCCTTTGGAGCACCAACAACAAGGAGTACCATAAGAGTCAATGCTCCTACAGAATTCAATACTTTTCTCATAAATTCAATGTTTTTTACGGTTTTTCAGGCAGGGATTACAAAAATATAAAAAACAGGGAGTTTAGGAAAATTGTTTGATTTTGGGATCATAAAAAATGAAAAGCTTATTTTAGTTTTTCAAGGCCC